>JACDGC010000365.1 GCA_013815535.1 Ktedonobacterales bacterium | reverse complement strand
GCCCCAAACCTGCGCGGCTGGGTCGATGTGCCCCTGGGTGAAGCGATCTCAAAGCGCTTCCCGGTGCCTGTCTTCGTGGGCCATGATGCCACCCTGGCTGGGTTGGCAGAGCATCGCTTTGGCGCGGGGCGTGGCGCGCACAACATGATCTATATGACCGTCAGCACAGGCATTGGCGGTGGCATTATTGTCGAAGATGCGATTGTCGATGGAGCGAGCGGCACAGCAGGCGAGATCGGCCATCAATACCTGGATATGCGCCCCGATGCCCCCAAGTGTGGCATCGGCCACGTGGGCTGCCTGGAAGCCTTCGCCTCGGGCACCGCCATCGCACGTGATGCGAATGCGCTCATTGCCGCTGGCAAAGGAGCCGGCATCGCTGCGGTGCATCAAGAGTTGCAGGCTGCCGACCCGGCCACCGAAGCGCTCAGCGGCACGCATGAGCAGCCCAAAAACGTCACCGCGCGCGATGTGACCGAGGCCGCTGGACGCAGCGACGCTGAGGCGGTGGCCATCATCACTGCCGCCGCACGTGCCGTTGGCTACGGCATCGTAAATCTGTTGCACATCTTGAATCCCTCAGTCATCGTCATGGGGGGCGGCGTCACCAAGGCCGGGCCACTGCTTTTCGAGCCGATTATGCAGGTCATCCAGCAGCGTTCCTTTAAGCGCCCAGCGGAACTGGTGGAGGTCGTGCCGTCGCAGCTTGGCGACGACGTGGGCCTCATCGGAGCGGCAGCCTATGTGACCTATCGGCAGGAGCACGGCTAGCCCGATGCAGTTGTTCGCAGTGCAGGCGCATACCAACAACCTGTCGGCGCAACGCGACTATTATCATCGGCAGCTAGGGTTGCCCATCGTCAGCGAAACCGACGATCTGTGCCGCCTCCAAATCGGCGCGAGCACGCTCACCTGGCTTGCTTCGGATGTTCCGCTGGCTGGTGCCTACCATTTTGCCTTCACCATCCCCGAAAACCAACTCGCGGCTGGGGTGGATTGGGTGCAGCAAAGGAGCGCCATTCTGGCGAAAGATGGGCAAACGCGGTTTCATTTCGCCCAATGGAATGCCGATGCGACCTATTTTCGCGACGCAGATGGCAACATTTTAGAGATCATCGCGCGGCATAACCTCGCCAACGCCACGACAGCAGCGTTCGGCCCAGCTAGTCTGCTCAATTTGAGCGAGGTTGGCCTGCCCAGCGGTGATGTCTTGGGGTTGGCAGATCGCCTCACATCGACGTTGGGCATCCCCGACTGGCTGGGGCGCGACGCGCAATTCACCACGATGGGTGATGAAGCGGGTTTGTTGATCCTCGTGCCGATGGGGCGGTCCTGGTTGCCGACCACGCAGCCCGCGTTGCCGTTGCCGCTCACTCTTCACGCGCTGACGGGGACGGCTGGCGAGGGGCATTGGCCCGACTTGCCATACCACGTCTTCACTGAGTGATTGTCCCGTTGTTAGTCTGCCCCCAACGCCACCACCAACGCGATGCCATGGCGGTGCGTCGTCGAGATGCTGACATCCAGCGAGTGCCAGCCCAATTCGCGGGCACGAGCGGCAGCGGCCCCATGCAGGCGCAGGGTTGGTTTGCCCGCTGGATCGCGCAGGCATTCCAGTTCGCGCCAGCGTGGGCCGTCGATCCCCGTCCCCAGAGCCTTGGCACACGCCTCTTTGGCAGCGAAGCGGCCTGCCAAACGGATCGGGTTTTGCCCAATGATCGCCAATTCATCAGCGGTGTAGACCCGCTGCAAGAAACGGTCGCCAAAACGCGCCAGCGCCTCTGCGATGCGCTCGACTTCCACCAGATCGATTCCCACCGCCAGCCGGTTCGGCAGGTCCAGTGGTGGCATCAGCATGCCCCCAGCGTCATGACCGCTCATACGTGCCACTCCATCAGCCAGGCATCACGCAGTTCACCCTCGTGCAGTTCGTGTTGGGGCAAGGCGCGCACTTTGCGGAAGCCCGCTTTTTCATAGCTGCGGATGGCGCGGCTATTCCACATCTGTGGATCGACGATGACGCGCTCAGCGCCTTGGTGCTCGTGCAGATAGGGGAGGATGCCGGTGAGCAACCGAGTGCCGATGCCACGGTTCCAATAGTCCGGCTCCCCAATGAACAGATCCAGACCATAGAGCGCGGCATCGAGTGGGTAGCCATACTCCCCCACTTCGTCGCCTGTGACACGATAAAATTGCAGATAGCCGATGGGGGCCTGCGCAGCCAGGATGATGCAGCGTGTTTCATCGCCAACATGGGCATTGAAGAAGACCTCGCGCACCAGATCGGCGTTATGGGGACGATCGCGTCCCTCATAATAGCCCAGCACCGCTGGATCGGTGAGCCACCGCGCCATCAAATCGACATCGTCCTCCGTGATTTCGCGCAAGGCCAGCTCACCATCTTGCCAGAGCATCAACGTTCCTCCGCTTTGGCGCGTGCGGGGCGTTTGGTCTTGGTGCCACTGGCGACGGGTTGCGGGCGCTGGGGCGCGATGCCGTTCGCCGTCACCTCCACGTCGAGCGTGGGGGTGGTGCGCCCGATGCCACGATAGATGAAGCCCGCCCGTGCCATCGTGTCGGGCTGATAGATATTGCGCCCATCCACGATGATGGGGCGGCGCATCACCGCATGCAGCTTGGTGGGGTTTAGTGCCTTGAATTCGTTCCAGTGCGTGACGATGATGAGGGCATCCACCCCCGTGGCGGCGGCGTAGGCATCCGTCACGTAGCTGACGCGCTCCTCGCCGATGGCCGCGCGCCCCGTCTCGCGTGCCACCGGGTCATAGGCCTGCACATGCGCCCCCTGCGCCGTCAGCGCGTGGATGATGTCAATGGCTGGCGCATCGCGCATATCGTCAGTGTTGGGCTTGAAGGCGAGGCCCAGCACGCCAATGGTCGCGCCGCGCAGGCTACCCAGCAGCGTCACGACCTTATCCACGATCAGCATGCGTTGGTCGTGGTTGATATCCAGCACGGCTTTCAGCATCTGGGGATGCAGCCCCGCATGGCCCGCCATGTTTTCGAGCGCGGTCACATCCTTGCCAAAGCAACTGCCCCCGAAGCCGACCCCGGCCTCCAGGTGGTAGCGCCCGATCCGGTGGTCATAGCCCATCCCCGCCGCGACCTCCTTCACATCCGCCCCCAGCCGCTCGCAGATGCGCGCGATCTCGTTGATGAAGGAAATCTTCGTTGCCAGGAAGGCATTCGATGCGTATTTGATCATCTCAGCGGTGTAAAGGTCGGTCATCATGATCGGTGCCCGCAGTGGCAGATACAGCTCGGCGACGCGGCCAGCGGCGTCTTTATCTGCCGAGCCCAGCACCACACGGTCGGGCCGCTGGAAATCCGCCACCGCCGACCCTTGCGCCAGAAACTCGGGATTCGAGACCACCGCGAACTCGACCGCTTGATCCGCGAGGTTGCTGGCAATGATCTCCGAAACGAGGTCGCCGCTGCCGACGGGCATGGTCGATTTGTTGACGATGATGGCATCGTGGTCCAAGTGCTGCGCGATGCTGGTCGCAGCCGCCCGCACGAAGCGCATATCTGCCGCACCATCCACCCCGGTCGGAGTGTTGACCGCGATGAAGATGATCTCCGCGTCGCGCAGCCCCTCGTGATAATCCGTGGTGAAGGTGAGCCGTTCGGCTTCTACATTGCGCTCTAACAGATCCTTCAGACCCGGCTCATAGATGGGGACTTCGCCACGCTGAAGCATGGCGATCTTGCCGGTGTCGATGTCGATGCAAGTGACACTGTTGCCCATATCCGCCAAGCAGGTGCCCGTCACCAATCCCACGTAGCCCGTGCCGATGACGCTGATGTTCTTCACGCCCAATATCCTCCCGCCGCAAACACTGCCGCGCCGATGTTCTTTCTATCATCTCACAAAACGAACGAGAGGGAGGGATGGCGACACTTATCCTTCGTCTTCTTCATCATCGAGCGCCTGCGAAGCATTTTGCAATCTGGCCTCGATCTCAGCAACCGTGGGCAATTGCCCCTTGAACTTCTCGGGCAGCGCCTCGGTGAGGTGGTATGTTGCCACGCCCATTGGCGTCTGGATGTTGCGTAAGGTATATTCGGCGATCAGGCGATTCCGCCCCTTGCAAAGGATGATGCCGATGGTGGGCTGGTCATCTGGATGCCGCAATTGCTCATCTACCGCCGCTAGATAGAAGTTCATCTTGCCCGCGTACTCTGGGATGAAGTCGCCGATCTTGAGGTCGATGACCACGAAGCAGCGCAGCCGCAGATGATACAACAGGAGGTCGAGATAAAAGTCTTGTCCCCCCACATCCAGGTGATACTGATTGCCGACAAAAGCGAACCCAACCCCCATCTCCATCAAAAAGTCGCGTAGATAGTGCAGCAATCCATGTTCTAAATCGCGCTCCTGCGCCGCTAACCCCAATTGCAGGAAGTCGAAGATATACGGATCTTTCAGCGTCTGCTGCGCCAAATCGGACTGCACCGGCGGCAACGTCTGAGCAAAGTTGGTAATCGCCGACCCTTGCCGCTCATACAATTGCGACTCGATCTGATGCACCAAAATATTGCGACTCCAGCCGTACTGCACAGCCGCATGCATATACCATTCACGCTCGGTAGCATCTTTAACTTTCGTCAAAAGAGTGATGTGATGGTACCAATTCAATTGTCCAAGTGGTGCTTGGACAATTGACGTAAGAGGATAGGTCTGAGCAAAAGCTCGCATATAATGCAGATTACTTCGGGAAAAGCCCTTCATCTCAGGAAAAGTCGCATGTAAATCCTTTGCCAGTTGATCAATAACCTTTGCCCCCCATTTATGTTCTTTTTGGCGCTCTGCAATCTCGTGGCCAATATGCCAATAGAGCGTGACCAACTATTGATTGACGGATAGCACCGC
>JACDGC010000010.1 GCA_013815535.1 Ktedonobacterales bacterium | reverse complement strand
TTGTTTCATCAACTTCACGGGAGAACCGCGATGCTATGAGCGAGTTTCTCCTTGACCATGCGCTTTTTCATATCAGACCAATAGCGGCGAGGGTTCGGTGTACCGGCTAGGGGTGCCATGCAATCGACGATGCTATACCACCATTCCCCATTGTGCCATGTTCGCCGGATGGGGAACTGTTCAAAGAGGGCGAGATGCCCATCATGTTCACGGAGCTTGCTTCCTATTTGGGCGGTTTTAGGGGGGGCGTCCCATCGTTTCGCCTCATCTCTCATGAGAGTGTTCGTCCTTTCCCACTTTTCCCAATAAGCTCCCTGTAATTCCCCATCGTTCCCACCTTTTGCTGCATAACGAGAGAAAATATGGAAAAGGCGAAAGCATGATGCCCTCGTCTTTATCTTCGCGTTCTGACGATGGGAGGAGGTGATTCTCCATTGTCTTCGTTCCCTTCATCAGAGTTATCCCAGTCGCTCAAGGCTAACTCCTCTTCGGGAACCCAATCGCCCCGTGACAGCAGCTTATGCTGCGGTAAGTCTTCGGGCATGGGCCGACCGAGCCGCTCAAGCGTTAGCCGAATCTCGACGCCGACATCTTCGGCAGCCGCATTGATATCTGGGCTGCCATGGAGGTCACGTTCCTTGATACGAGCGGCCGCCTGGGTACGTTGGAAGATATTGATACCCATTTCCTCAGATCCCATGAACTCAGGTGGTTTGCCCGTAAATGGGAGGTGCCTTTGCTGAATCAACGCTTGCTCACTGGCGACGCCATATAAACCCGCATAGTTGGCATCGGTCAGCGCTTGGTGCTGCTCTGGGGTGACGATGCCCCGATACGAGACAAGTTCGTGCAATTCACCATCGAAGCGATGCAGCTTCAAACGATAATCGGCGCGTAGTTGGTGTTCTTCAGCATCTTCAATAACCTGTGCGCCAACATCGGCCAACCACTGCTTAAATGGCTCGGCGTTGGGAGATTTCACCGACTGAATCAGGCGCAAGAGCATTTGGGTATTGGCACAATCAGTCTTTTGCATCCGTCCAATACTATCAGGCATTTTGAGGATGCGTACCCCCAGAGAGTACACATCGATCTTTTCCTCATCACGCATATCTCTTTTTAGGTTTGACCAATAGCGGCGAGCATTAGGGCTAGCGGTCAATGCTCCCATCATATCAACGACGCTGTACCACCACTCGCCATCCTGCCAAGTGCGACGGATGGGAAATTGCTCAAACAATGCGACGGTTAAATCTTGGTTTCCCAGTTCCATGAGTTTTCGTGTCCTTCCCCCAGCTTTTCTTGGAAAGTTCGCACCTATTCCCAATCGCTCCCACTTTTTGCCCTATAACCGGAGGTGGGATATGAAAAAGGTAAGGGCGTAATACTTTTATCTCATTCTGGCTTCCTAATGTCGATAATAGGGATTGACTTCGCTTCGATTTCCTCCATCGGCGCATCCCATTGAATGCGACTTGGGTGGTCTGTGGGCATCGGTCAATTGAGCATGTTCGGCGGCGGTAACAACCCCATGAAACTCCACTAACTCATGCAGATCGCGATCAGATTGGTCAAGTTGACCGCGATACAGCTGACGCAATGGATGTTCCTTACCAGCATCCATGACCATCGCGCCAACGCGTGCTAGCCAGATTTTGATGGGCTCGGCATTTGGTGACTTCACGGATTGAATGAGACGTAGCAAAATTTCGGCATTGGCGCAGTCAGTCTCGCGCATACTCCCTCTCTGGTTCAGGAGCTTAATCTTCAAGACACCCATCGCAGTGACATCGAGCGTTTCTTCGACGAGGATCCGTCGTTTCATCATCGACCAGTAATTGCGCGGATTGGGCGACCCGCTTAGCGCCTCCATGCAGTCGATGATGCTATACCACCACTCGTTTTCGTGCCAAATGCGACGGATAGCATAGTTTTGGAAGAGAGCGCGATCTCCGCCATGCTCACGCAAGATTCCGCCGATAGGTTTGGCATGCGCATACTTGTTCCATCGTCGCGTTTCTTCGTCAGCATTACTCTCTTGCTTTTTGCTCATACGTCGGTTCTTTCTTTCGTATCATTTCTGACGTACATGCTCCGTGTACGTCGCAAAATCACGAATTTTACCGGGTGCTAAGATGCTGCTCCATTTCGAGTTATTACTCAATTGGCATGTGTTGTCTATGAGGTTGCCCCAATTTGGATGATTGGAATCGGCTTCTCTTCAATTTCTTCGGTTGGCTCATTCCAGTTCATACGGCGGGGGTGGTCAGCAGGCATCCATTCCCCGGGTGGCAGGGGCGGATATTGGGGCATATCTTCAGGCATCGTTTCCCCTCGTTCTGCCATCAAACGCCGAATGTCTGCTCCTGATCCCCTTGCTGAATCGGTGATCGGGCCGATACCTTGAATATCTTCACGGCGAATCTGGGAGGAGGTCAATTCCCTTTGAAAGAGGTTTGCTGCTAATTCCAGGGGACCCATCGTGACTTCGAGATCGCCAGGGAAATGGCCTGGACGGCGGCGGAGCATATCCATCTCACAGGTGACATCATAGAGACCGGCATAGTTGGCATCGCTCAGTTGGATATGCTCCCTTTCAGTCACAACTCCATGGAATTCGACCAGTTCATGGAGATCACGGTCAGATTGGTCAAGCTGTGCTCGATATCGCTGGCGTAATGGGCGCTCATCGCCACTATCCATGACCATCGCACCAACACGAGCCAACCACTGCTTGAATGGTTCAGCGTTGGGTGATTTCACGGACTGGATCAGGCGGAGCAGCATTTCGGTATTGGCGCAGTCGGTTGCTTGTATTCTTCCACTACTATCGGGTAGTTTAATCGTGTGCACGCCCAGGGCGTGCACATCGAGTCCCTCTTTTTTCAACAAGTCACGTTTCAAATCGGACCAATAATTCCGTGGTCGCGGACTAGCCGATAAAGCTCCCATCACATCGACGCAGGAATACCACCATTCTCCATTAACCCAGGTCCTTCGGATAGGGAATTGTTGGAAGAGGGCAAGGTGCCCTCCGTTTTCACGAAGCTTGCTCCCCAATTGTGCTGTTTTGGGATAGTCGTTCCATCGCTTTGCTTCATCGCTCATCGGATTGTCCTTTTCTTCCCAATTGCTCCCACTTTGTTGCCCGACAAGGAGACTACAAAACAGGCGAGAGCTTCATACCCTCGCCATATTTCCACTAAGCACCGACAGCTTGCTTGATTTTCTGGATTGAGTCGCGGTGTATCTCGACAATCCTTGCATCCCTTGGATTATCTCTAGCGGTGATATCTCCAGTGTTCTTAAAATTGAACACAGCACTACGAACTTTTGCGTAGGTGGAACCGAACAGTTCAACGAGTTCTTGAATGGTATACCATTCTTTGTTTTGGTCAGCCATCTATCCTTCACCTCATGGTTGCTAAGCGCTTTATCCCTTATCATACAAACCCACCAACGTCAAGGTTTGTTGTTAATCCAATAGTACCATATTAAGCATAAGTAGTCAATAATATCAGTTTCCTGGATTAACCCTTATAACTATTGACAAATCTGATAACACAGTTTATGATGATAACATCATCTCGGAGCGAGAGCGAAGAAGGGGTGATAAGCATCTTAACAGTGGGAAACCATAAAGACGGGATGCAAAAAAGCAAAGGACCATTCCCCATCAACTTGCCGGAAGAAACGGGAATGGCCTCTGTGAAGCAAAGCCCTTGAGTATGGGGTTAAGCACACTCGAAAGGAATCTCTGTGACTATTCTAGCACTTCTGACGGTCCCAACGCCAGAACCAGGCGGTGATCTTCACCAAATGCCCCATGACGATGCACTAGCCGGAGAGCGTGCTCTCTACCTGTTGGACTATGGCGAGGACCTCGTCGCGCGCTTGGCGGACCTCGCGCCGCCGATGGCTAGCCGCCTCGCTGCCATCTTGCACTATCTGCATGCGAATCTTCCGCTCCTGCTCAGCGGAAGTCATCCCGATTGGCCCAGGCAATTGGCAGCGGATCTCGATGCGTTCTTTGCTCCCTGTGAGTGGCTGTTGCGGGAGGTCGAACAATGATGTCGCCATTTCCCGCGTCGGCATCGATGCATCCCCGGCATGCCAGTATCTCCCCGCTTGCTAGATCGCACGCAACCGCCTTGCATTCCATCTGCCCGCATGGTAAAGGATGCCAGCCTGCCTTGATGCATGGCAGGACCTGCGTGCAGCATTGCGCCTGCACGACCTGCCACCACATTCGCGTCATCGTCAGCGACCGCCGCCAACAGCGTTTGGGGGTGCGGTCGTGAGCGTGAGTGTCTACGAAATCGCGGCCCGTGCGAGTGCTGGCCTCAGCGATGCGCAGCGCGATATGCTGGCGCAACTCATCACGGTTGCTCCCACACCCATCGTCGAACACCCCGTGGCCGCCGCCGATCTGCGCGTCATCGCCTCGTTGCGGGCACGCATCCTCGACGAGATGGAGCGGCTCACCACCGCTGAGATTGCCGCCGGGGATCTCGTGGTGCGCCTGGGCAAACTCTGCATGCAAAGCCTGCACTATGTGCTGGTCAAAACGGGCGACCCCGATGCCATCATCAGTTGGGTCGAAGCGGTGCTGCCGCTGCTGGCCGAGGCGCGGTGGATCACCACACCGGCAGCGGAGCGCATCCATTTTGGTGAGGTGCGGTCATGAAGGCGATGACCCCGCAGCGCCGTGCGCGCTATTTCGCCCGCAAAAAGGCGCACTACCTGGGTCAGTTGCGACGGCGGCTCGAAGACGTGCTGCACCAGGATCTCGCCCAGTATTCCCCGGCCAGCCGAGAACGCCTCCGTCAGTCTGTCGAACGGCTGCCCCGCGAAATCCCGGCGGAACTCGTGGTCCAGTTGCACCAACGCTTGCTGGAGGTGGCGGCATGAACAACTTGAACGCGCCCCAGCCCGCTTATACCATTGCGGTGACGAGCGTCCAACGCCTGGAACTGGCGCGGATCTATCACGTCGCTGAGCTGGCGCTGGACCCCGAGAAATTGTACGCGTGGTTGGCGAAACAGCCGGCCACGCGGATCGTGGGCGACCCATCATCGGCGCTGGGATGCCTGCTGGCTGCCTATTTCCTGGCGGAAACCGGACATCTGTGGTGCGTCAGCCAGGCGAATTTCTGGCGCTTCGATCTAGCGCCTGTCCTGGCATGGCGACTGCCCACCTGGGCCGCCACCTTAGAGCGAGCGGAACTGCGGCTGGGCGCACCCATCACCGCCGCGCAGGGCAGCGGCCTGGTGCGGCATGTCTGCCCGCAGCTTGCCCTGGCGCTGGCCGTCCGAGCGGGAGGGCAGTGATGGACGATCTGACCCGCGCCGCGTTCGAAGCCCTCTATATCACCCACCAGGCTGCCCTTGCCCGGCATATCCGGCGCATCGTGGGCGATGCGGACCTCGCCGCCGATCTGACCCAGGACACCTTTGTGAAGGCGCTCACGGCCTTGCGAGCGGGAGCGCAGGTGACGATGACGCGGGCCTGGATCTATTGCATCGCCATCCATTGTGCGCTCGACACGCTGCGCCGTCGGTGCGTCGTGCAGCAGATTCCGTTTACCTATCTCGCCGCAGATGCGGACGACGGCGCGTTCGATGTCGTCGCCACCTCCTTCCCGGACCAGTGCGCGGATCAGGAGGTGTTCCAGCAGGTGTGGCAGCAACTGACCTGGGCGGAACAGACCGTGTTGGGGCAGGTCCTCGATCCCCTCACTGCTACCGGGGAGCGGGAAAGCGCTTCACAGAAAATGCGGCGCAGTCGCGCCCGGCAGCATCTGCGACAACTCTGGCAGGAGGTGGCCGCATGACGACCAGCGTCGATCCCCCCACCTTCCCCAAAGGGGGGCATGGGTCGCCACCCTCCGGTCGCTCGTGGGCACGACCCTGTTCCCCTAGGCAGACGCAGGAAGCGCGGCAGCGCGAGCGGGTGCGCTCCGAACGGCACGAGGTGGCGATGCTGCGTGATATGGTGCGGCTGGTGCCGGAGCGGGTCACTGCTCCCGTGCGGCAGTTCATTGCGGGCCTGGACGCCCTCCAGCGGGCACCGCCGTTCACGTATGCCCAGGTGTATGCCGCGTATACCCTAGCGCGCGCACGGGCGAAGGAGCGGCAGGACTATCTGATCGACTATGGCCACGCCCTGCTTGATGCCCTGCCCGACGGCAGCCCAGCGGCGCGGGAACTGACGACGCGCCTAGCGCGCACGGTCGCCTTTGACGGCCACTCGCTGGCGGGACTCCTCACATCGCAGTGTGCCCTCGATCGGGCGCTGGCCAATGCCGAGCGCAGCGTCGCGTAATGCTTCGCCCAGCCGGGCAACCAGCGGGGCGCACCGAGGAACGAACCGAGATGGAACTGGCCGACCTCTTACAGCAGGCGAAATCGCAGTGCCAGGCGCAAGCAGCCACCCTGGCCCTGGAGAGCGTGGAAGCGCAGCGCGTGCGCCGGGCGAGCATTGCCATCGGGAAAGCCCTGGACCTGCTGGCCGGGAAATACGACGACGAGATCCGCGCGCAGCAGGACCGTTCACAGCGCAACATCGCGGCGTTTGCGGCGCTGCAACGGGTGACGGGGCAGCGGGGCATGGTGTTTCTCCCGAATCGGGACTATGCCCAGGATCTGCACGACTATTGCGCACGCCAGGGCATCGTCGCCCCACCTCTCCCCGCGCTGGGAGGCTACGAACAGTAACCCCAGATACGACACAGGCGCAGCATCTCCCCGCCCCGTTGGGGGCGCACCGTCCCAGGAATCACAGATATGGTGATGATTGCCCCTGCTCCGATCCATCGTGACATCAAGCGCGTGGTGTTGACCGAAGCCCAGATCCAGCAGCGCGTGCGCGAGCTGGGGACCCACCTCAGCACCGACTATGCTGGCCGCACCCTGACCCTCATCGGGGTCTTCGCCGGGGCCGCCCTCTACTTGGCTGACTTGGCGCGGGCTATTGCTCCATCGGTGACGGTCCACCTCGATGTGGTGGGCGTCAGCTCGTATGGCGCGGGCCCTACCTCGAATGGCCGCCCCCGCCTCACCCAGATCCCCGAACTGCCTATCTTTGGGCGCGACGTGGTGCTGGTCGAAGACATCATCGACAGCGGCGCAACCGTCGCGTTCCTCCGCGAGCAGTTCCAGCTGGTGTGGGGGGCGCACAGCGTGCGGGTCTGCGCCCTGCTGGATAAGCAGCCGCACCGGTGCCGCGCCGAGTATCTGGGGTTCGCGTGTGACCCGGTGTTCGTCGTGGGCTATGGCCTGGACTACGCCGGACAAGGGGATCTTGCAATCAAGATCCCCTTGTCCCCCATGTTCTCACCAAGACAAGACGTGCGGGTGGCAGCGGGGCTATTCGTCCCCATCCGGGAGATAGACTTTTTCCTCGATGGCGCCCATCCGATCTTCGAGCCACAGCAACAGATCCTGCGTGTGGGCGATCTCCTGCGTGTTTTCAGCGGTCTGGGCCAGCAAGACCGTGGTGGCGGGCGCGACCGCTGGGGTACTTTCGACCTCGCCCCAGAAGGCCCGGTCGATCAGATCGAGGCATTCGCGTTTCAGTTCTTTCAAGCGTGCTTGAAAGGCACTGCGCACCTTGGCCGTATTGATGAGCGCCATCCAGTATCCCACGGCCCGCTTGTGGATGCACCAGGCCATCTGGCGCCCGCCGCGGGTTTGCACGGGCCATTGGCGCATGTAGTCGGGCAACAAATCGTCATCGCGCATCCGTTGCAGCATCTGGCCGACATTGGCGACCCCCAGGATGCCACACATCTGGCGAATCAAGAAAAAGGGTCCCTCGGGGGTGAGCACGACGGTCAATTCTACGTGCCATTTCGGCATCGTCATCGTGTATTGGGTCACTGCTGGTTCCATCATCTTCTCCATCTTCGCCGTCGTCAGCTGTTCGCCGGGTGGGGGACGTGCGCTGTGCCTCGCGGGAGCGTGTGGTTAGCCGCAAGGTTTGGGGGATCATTCAGCGGGAAAGGTGCCCTGCTTGACGCGCTCCGCGAAGAACACCAGCAAGCCGGAGCGGGGAATGCGCCAGCCCAATTTCTCGCCGAATTCTGTCGCGCCGACGATCAGGCCGTCCGCGCACCATTCCGCGACTTTGCGACTATCGATGCCGAAGACCTCGGCCACTTCGCTCCCCTTCCAAAACTGCTTGCCAGAACGCACCAGCCAATCATACTCGGGGATTGGACGCAGCAGGGCCTCAGCGTCAGCGATCCGCAGCCGCAGGGCATCTTCGCTGGACGAGTGCGCATTCATCATGATTCCCCTTCGATCCCAATATATCCGTATCATACCATGTCGCGGATTTTTACACTACTTGGGTATTATGGCATTAGTACGCAAAATACGCATATTGGCCATTTTACGCTATGTGTTGTATCATGCGGTGAAATGCTCCACCGCGATCAATGGAGGAATTGGAGGTCTGCCCCGATGAAAGGTCCGCCCCGGACCCGTGCGCCCTGTGCTGCGCGCGCGACGAGGTCGGAGGGAAAGCCCGCCAAGACTTGTTCCCCCCGACCTCGTGCAATGCCGTCCAGTTGCCCTTCGTCGAACGTCAACGACGGGGAGGGCTGTGGCCTGGAGCGTCACCTCAGCATACCATATGCGAGCTGATCACTCGGGTCATGGCCCCGCTGCCCCGCCGCTCTCCCCCACGAGCGTGTGCCATGGTGGCGCGCTCTGTGCCAAAACCTGTGAGGTTTTTCATGACCACCGCGACCCCCTTCTCGGCCCTCCCGGCAGCCTTGCCGTGGTACCGGGTGATTCCGCCCTTCGCCTGGTTTACCCAGCCGCGCCAACCGAAACGGCTGCGCCCAGCGGGGCACTCCGCCTGGGTGGAGGCGATGCACCAGCCGGTGCTCTTCGCCATCTCCCTGGCGTTCACCAGCGCCGGGTTGTATACCCTGGCCAAAGATTATGTGATCAAAGCCTTCACCGCCATTGGTGGGGGCGACTACAGCCAGATCATTCCGGTGTGTCTGGCGCTGTTCGTCATCGTCATCACCGGCGGTGCGATTGAGATCGCCTTCCTCACCGCCGCCTCCCGCCTGCGCATGCATCTGCTGCGCCACGAATGGGGCTGGACGGCAGTGTCAGCGATCATGTTGCTGCTGACGGTGGGCATCGAGGGCCTGACCTGTTCCTATATGTTCTATCTCATCGAGGCCCCGAAGCTCAGTCCCGCCTGGCTGGAGTTTATGAGCAATATCCCAACGCTCTTGTTCTTCGTGCGCGCCTTCGCCGGACTGGTCTGTGCGGCGTATCTGATCATTGGTGTGTTGCCCTTCGTCATCCGGCCCGACGATGTGCGCCGCGAGATGGCCGCCGAGGCGGGGGCGGCGAAGGTCGCCATCATTCAACGCCTGCTGCATGTGGTCAATGAACTCAGTGTGTGGCAGATGCTCAATATCTATGAGCCCGTGGCGGCGATCTTCCGCGACAACGCGGGCTACACCAGCGCCCAGGGGGCCAACCGCCTGGCGCTGGCGGCTATCGGCGACGTGAAGCAACAGTTCGTCACCGCTGGTTCGTGGAAGCCGGAATACGAGACGCTCTTTGCCCAGGTGGAGAAGGCGCACGAGGCGAACGCGGGCCTCGAACTCGAACGCTACGACGAGCAGACCCATGCGGCACTCACGCGTTTGCAGCAACGGCTGGAGACCGCTGGTGAGCAGCAGGGCGGCATCCCCACGGAGCAGTTCACCCAACTGGTGGGCGATCTCAGTGCGCTGCGCGAGCAGGTCGCGGCCCTCCCGGCCACCAGCGCGGATCCCGCGCCGGAGATGGAGTATCGCTTCACCGCCCTGGCTGAGCAGCTCAAGGCGCAGTTCGCCGCCCAGATGACGGCGTTGCGCGAGCAGTTCATGGGCCGTCGTGACAACGATGCTGAGGTTGATGGGCCTGAACCGGGGACGCCCGCGTTCATCGATCTCATCGGCGAGGTCAGCCGTTTCTTCGGCCAACAGGGGCAAGAGGGCACCGTGGCCGCGATTGGCGATGAGCTGGAGCGGCGGGGCTATGGCCGCTACGACGACATCGCTGTGGCCGGCGCGCTGGTGCAGCTGGGAGATCGCCTCCGCGAGAAAGCGACGCTCTCCAACAGCGCGGCACCAGGGACCGGGACCCCCGTGCGCACGCCCCCGAAGCCAGGGACGAAGCGCTTCAATGAGTGGGTGTATACCACCGCGCAGGGCTTGTTGGGTGAGGAGCGCCTGACGATCTTCAATATTGCCCAAGAACTGAAGGTGGACGCTCAACTCGTGCAGGAGGCGATTGCCGCCCTCAAACAAGAGCGCATCCGGCGTCTCAAGCCGGGCAAGGAACTCAATGCCGATCCTGTCCTTGACCTGCTCTAGCCCGCTGCCAGGGTAGGGGAAACCAACCGTGCGCGTGGAAGCGGTCATCTTCCACGCGCGTCGCCACCACGTTGTGTGGCGCAAGCCGCCTTTCCACTCTCGTGGAACACGTCAATTTTCGTGGAAGAACCCCCTTCCACGCTCGTGGAATCAAAAAATCCCGTGGAATACCTCACAAGGAGCCCCGCATGCCGAAAGTTATCTCTGCTGCCAACTCGAAAGGAGGGGTCGCCAAAACGACCTCCTCGGTGAACATCGGCCATGAATTGGCCCGGCGCGGCAACAAGGTCCTCATCATCGATGGCGACTCGCAACGGTCCGCGACGAAGAACCTGGGGATTGAAACGAAGCCAGGGCAGCCCACGGTGTACGCCGTGCTGACCGAACCCGCCCAGGGCATCGCGCGGGCGGTCATCACGTATACCGGCACCCCCAGTCATCCGGTGCAGTACCCCAATGGCGGGCGCCTCGACATCATCCCCGGCGCGAAGCAGATCACCGAGGCCCCCGCAGCCTTTGATAAGAGTCGTGACCGCCAGCCGGTGCCGACCTTCAACCATGTGTTGCCGTACCTCATCCAGCACTTCTGCGGGGAGTACGCCTATGTGATCATCGACCCCAGCCCCTCCCAGGACCGGGTCAACCTCGCCATCATCTATGCCGCCGATGCGATCATCGCGCCAGTAGCCGCCGAACCGATGGCGATGGATGGCGTGCAGGAGTTGCTGGAAACTTTGCAAGAGATCAATGCCGCGCGCGATGGGTTGCGTCTGACGGGGCAGACGAAACTCGCGGGCTTGCTCATTTCCAAGGTCTACCCCGATCAGATGAAGATGGTCACGGCGCTCCAGGCCGCGCTTGACGCGGCCCACATCCCCCATTTTGGCGACATCTTCATTCCGTACACCACCGCTGGCTGGGAATCGACCGGTGAGCGTTTGCCCATCGCCGTGTATCTGCCAGAGGATGCGGCGGCTCAGGCCTATCAAGTGATCGCGCAGGCATTGTAGCGTCTGGGGTGGCGTGCGGGCCGCGCACGCCACCCTGTTACGGCCTAGTAAGCATAGGGAAGGGAACCACATCATGGCGAACGATCCATCCCCCGCGACGGGCATCAACAAAATCCTGGGCGGTTTTCAGCGCTTCGCGGGGGGCATCGAGGCGCGCCCCACCGAGGTCGTCGAACATGAGCACGTCGTCTCGCAGGCGGCGGTGACGATTCAGGCCACCCATATCAACGGCGAATTGCCAGGCGAAGTGGCGGGCATCGACTTCTGGATACCGCTCATACAGCTCCAATTGGCCCCGTCCGAAGATCTCTTGAATTCGCGGTACGACCCGAAGGAAGACCCCGATTTTGAGCCGTACACGGCAGCCCTCAAGGCGATGGGGGACCATGTGCCTGCGTTGCCGGTGATCCCCGCCAATCGGGATGTCACGCTGCCGGATGGCACCACGAAGCCGCTGTACCTGATCTACGACCAGCCCTATGTCTATTATGCGTTGAAAGACCTGAAGCGGACACGGGCGCGGGTGTATATCCCGGTGGTGCCACATCCGGGGGCGATTCTGCTGAGTGCGATGGGGCACGAAGGGCAGATGCGGCGCGAACCGTCGATCCTGGAGATCTGTCGGGCCGCGCGGCGGTTGAAGGAGTATTATGGGTACACCGTTGAGGAGATCGCCGAGCAGCAGGCCGCGAACCGGGAGGACAAGACGCGGCCATCGCCCCAACAGGTCTACAACCAGATCAATGTCGCCGGGTTGCCGGAGAGTGTGCAGGACCTACTGCATCGCAAGCGCATCCTGTGGACGCATGCGCGTGACCTGGCGGAGGCGTTCCTGGGCGATGATCACCTCTGTGAACAGTGCGCGCAGTTGGCGAGCCAGGGCAAGCGCATGACCGTGGAAGAATTTGGTTTTGTCCTGAAACGCTTGAAGGATAAACTGAGCCACCTGGAAAGCGATGAGGCAGGCGTCGTGCATGAGGTGGGGCTGCGTCCCACCCTCGCCATCCCGGCCCCAGCGGAGAAAGGCACGCAGGTCCCGGATACCACGACCTATGACCGCACGATGGTGGCACGCCCGGCGTTGATTCAGCGGGAAGCGACGCGGTTCACCGTGATCGTCATTCCCGCTGACAAACCCGAACAGGTCGCCATCGCGCCGGGGTCCTTCAAGGAATTGCGGGAATGGCTCGATGGCCGTCGCACGAATACGACGATCCGCGATACCGAAGCGGTGCTGCTGGGCTTCTTGCAAGCGGTGCGGCAGAGCGCGCGCACGAGCGGGATCCTTAATCCTCAGGGAACGCTGGCCGCGCCAATCGATGCCGTGCCACGCGAGAGCACCGCCTCGTAGGTTCGGGCGTGTGTGGTACTGATGCGGCGTTCAGCGGGAGCGCCGCCGGTCTTCTTCCCCGTCGGGAAGCACAGGAAATCCTTGATGCCCTTTCCGTATCAACAGCGGCTCCGCCGCCAGTTCCACCGCCTGGATGACGTGGTGTATGGCATGGGCTCTATCGCGCACGTCATCACCTCGGGCAGCGGGGACCGATTCGACTCCTATGCCTCCTACTTTCCGCAAGTGGAGGCAGCGGAGGCGGCGCGGCGCGAGGTGGCCATCACAGCGTTCGCCGACCGGCTCCTGCGGGAGGCCCACGGATGATCTTCAGCGACGAAGTCGAAATCCCCGGCTGGCGACCCATCCACCGCGAAGTGCAACCCCTGGCCCCCGCGGCCCAGGAACGCTGCTGGGAGCGGACATGCTTGGCCCCGGCGACCTGGCGGGTGAACACGGGTGGGTATGTCGCCTGCTCCTGTGACGATGAGGCCCACATGCGGGCCACGCAAACCGCCTTGCTGGTGCAGTACATGACGGCCCACCTGGAGCAGCGCCTCCGGTCATAAGCAAGCCATTACCTGGGGGCACCGGGTCTCTCAGGTGCTTTGCGCATTGTTCTCCCCCAGTGGGGAGCATGAGAATCACCAGCATGCCAACCGTGATCGATAACGTACTGACGACGATCCAAGACAGCCAGGATGAAGATGAGATGCAGTTGCTGTTGGGGATGTTCGCGGGCATCCCTACCGAGGAGCTGCCCACGGAGGAATTGACCGATATCCTGCTCACCACCGATACCAACGAGGACCTGTGGCTCATTACGGCCAGCATGACCGAGGTGTGGGACACCCTCATCGAGTTGCTGAGCGAAGATGCTGACAACATCCCCGAGGAGCCCGTGATCGCGGCGCGGCGCCACGCGCTGGAGGTGGTGGACACCAGCGACGAGGAACCCGATAGCGACCACGATGCTTGTCTGGAACATTTGGTGGCGTTTGCCATCTCACTGCCTGAGTTCCCGGCGGACATCCTGGTGGAATTGTTGGCCCACCCGCGCGGCTTCGTGCGCGCCATTGGCCTGGATGTCCTTTACCAGCTCGACCGCGAGGCGGAGATCGTGCCGTTCCTGAGTGACCCTGACGAGGAGGTGCGGACCAGCGCGCTGAACAAAGCGTGGCGCTACGTGCCGCTCACGACGTTGCAGAGGCGCAGCAGGATCCGCATGAGACGGTGCGCACGGCGGCCACCCAGTTGGCGATCTTCGCGGAGAAGCAGGCGCAAGCCACTCCCGCGTCGTAAGTATCTGGTCTCGTGGCGTGATGGCCTGCGGCGACGTGGGCCATCGGAATGATGTGCTGAAAAGGAGATTGCCGGATATGGCAACGCAAAGTATTCCGTATATCGCGCGGCCCCATGTGCGCCCGGTCGTTATCACGTGGAGTCGCTGGCTCGCCGGTGGGGTGCTGGGCATCGCGTGCGGCGCGATCATCATCGCCGGATTCCTGGCGGTGGCGCACGCCCTCATGCAGAGTTTCGTGCTGGTGTTGCTGCTGCTCATCAGCCTGGTCGCGGTCGCGCTGGTGGTGTTCCTGCCTCACCTGTTGCCGCCGACGCCCAGCCAGGGTCAGGGATAAGGAGGATCGGCGATGGTGGATGTGCAATTACCCATCGACGACCAGCGGGATGCCCTGGCCACGCTGCTTCCCTTCGCGGTGCGCGATCCCGCCATTGGCTACTATCAGCGCCGACCGACACCGGGGCCAGAGGAAGCGCTGGTGACGCGCTTCCTGGGCCAATTGTGCGCGGGACCCTGGCTGGCGGGCCGGCATGTCGCGCTGTTTCGGGAGCCGCAGATCATGTCGGGATATCCCGATATTGTCCTGGCGCTGTACGACCCCGCGTGTTGTGTGGGGTGGCCACCGGTACGCTATGCCCTGACGGCGCATCACTGCAAACTGCTGGCCTTCCTCGCGCACCATACGGCACCGGTGGATCTCGCTACCCTGGATCGCCTGCTGGGGTTGCGTGGTCGCGAGGCGGCACGACGAATGGCGGCGCTGGTGGAATCGGGGCTTGTGGAAGAGGTGGTGACGTGGGGTGGCACGCAGTGGGCTTTGCGTCCGCTGGCGGGTCTGCTGGACATCCGGCGGCTCATCGCGATTGAAGCGAAGCTGTCCGCCAGTCGTGAGGTGCTATTCCAGGCCAGCGCAAATCGCTGGTTTGCGGGGGAATCCGCGATCCTGGTGCCCCATGTCCCGCGCTCGGACGAACGGTGTGCTGAACTGGAGCGCTGGGGGATCGGCTGCTGGGTGAGTACCCCGGCGGGCTGTACCCTCTGGCGGGCGCCAGAGTCGCGCGAGGAGATCGCGACGCGCTATCTCACCTGGCGCTTTCAGCAGTGGATCGGGTGTCGTCTGCGTGACCTGTTTGACGCGGGCCAGCAGGTGCCGTTCGCCTCGGCACTGGGGCAGGAGGTAGGCGTCCCCAATACAGCATCATACGCAGAAAGAGAGCACTGATGCATGCCCGATCTTACGAATCGACTGCCAGGCCGGATGGTCCTGGCGTTTGCCCTCCATCCCTTGACGGCCTCTGAACCGTGTCGACGCTGCGCGGGTGCCGAGGAAGCGATCGCCCAGTTGCTGGACTTTGGTCCCCCAGCGTTCAACGGCGATCCCAGCGCGCCGACGGTCATCGCCGATCTCTTCGAGCGGTTCGTTGCCGAGCAGGCGCAGGGCATCTTTCGCATGGGGGATTTCGAGCCAGTGGGCGTGCAGTGCCTGGCGCAGCGGATGGCCCGCCATCAGGAACGGGATGACGTGGCCACCATTCTGGCTGCGCTCCAGGGGATGACCTTACCGGAGCGGTTCATCGGGGCCTGGGCGGTGGAACCGGGGGTAGCTGGCCGCCTCTTTCCGATGGTGATCGGCGCACACGATCCCCTCTCCATCGCTCAGATGTATCGGCTCATCAATCGACCTCTGGGTGAGCTAGATGCCGGAGCCGAGGTCATCCCGGAGCCTGGGACCAAGGAACGCTGAGCCATAGCGCAGACAGACACCGAAGGATGTGTGATACCTATGGAAGAGACCCAATTCGCGGTGGTGCCAGGCGTGAACTCACTGAGTGATATCGACTACGAGCTGGCGAAGGTGATCAGCCATACCGTGCCGGTCATCGACCGCCTGCGCGGCCTAGCGGGCAGCAACCCCCTGGCGCGGCGCGTCCTCATGGCGCTCACGAACACGGTGGGGAACCTGTTGGGTGCGGCAGCCTACCTCCATGATCACCCAGAGGATGAAGGCCACCGTTTCCTGTTTCACTCTATGCGTGACCAGGCGCTGCGCATTATCTCCAGGGCCAGAACGAATCTGCTGGGAGGGCATGAACAGAAGCCAGGGGCATGATCGCCGAAGTGCGATCATGCCCAGTGCTGCCAAGATCCAGCGTGCAGTGCAACGCCCTACACGCTGGCAGCAAAGTGAGGGAGGAACACCAAGATGGCCACAAAGGATAAAGTTATCATCGATCTCGAAGCAGATGCGGATGCCCTCGTCGCCGTGCGGGCTTTTCCGGGCATGGCCGAGCAACCCTACCTGTTCGACATCTACTATGCCGCTGATCTCACGGCGGACCAGGCCGCTCAGTTGGCGCAGATGCCCGGCGTCGTTAAGGTCGAGCCAATGCCTACCTATCGCCTCGCCTAACTGTGAGCACGTCATCCTTTGCTCCAAGGGGGGTCAACGAAAGGGTGGCATTTTGGAATAAGTGGACAACATCTTGATCCAGTTGGACCCAAACATTGGGTCATCGTGAACCATTTTACGGCAGGCGTATCGGATACACTGGGGATGTCAGGGGAAAGCGCCATATCCCACGATGGGTGTTTCCGCAGCCGAGCGCGGAGGTCGGAGCATGTGAGCAGAGAAAGGGAAGGGAATACTGATGCGTGACCAATCACCTCAGCAAGAGGACCAAGCAGCAGTCAAGCGCTGGAACGACTATGCCCGCCAGGTCAATGACGGCACGGCGGTCTCGCGCAAACGGGGCATTCACATCACCTTGTTTGAACACTATTCGATTCGCCGCATGTGGGAGGACGGGGAATGGTGGTATAGCTGTGTCGATTGCATGGTGCCCCTCTCCACGACCAGCAATCCCACCCGTTATTGGTCCGATCTCAAGAAGAAGATGCTCAAAGAGGAAGAGGTGCACATATACGATTCTATCGTATATGTCAAAAAGCTCCCTGATAAAAAAGGGCGGATGACCCCGACAGATTGTGCGAATACCGAGGGGCTGCTGCGTATTATTCAGTCGATCAACTCACCCAAGGCCGCCCAGTTCAAGGCGTGGCTCGCCCGCGTCGGCAAGCTGGTGATGGATGATATGGATGAACATGACAAGCGGGTGAGCCATCGCACACGGTTGTACTACTTTGATAAAGAGTTGCACGATGAGGCCACCGAGCGGGGCGTCGAGTCCCGTATGGAGCATATCGTGATCGATGATGCGAATTGGGCTGGGCTGTATGACACGTCGGGGGAACTGGCGGTGTTGCGCCTCCGTCCCGGAACGCTGCCCGGCGCGCTGCCAGAAGCGATGGGCAGCGCGGAACTGGCCTCCAACATCTTTCAGCGGGCGATGACCACCGAGATGGTTCGCCAGCGCGACCTCATTGGGGTGGAGCCGATTGCGCGTGCCGCGATGGACGTTGGCACGGAGGTCCGCATGACCATTGAACGGCTGGGTGGGGTGATGCCCGAAGACATGCCTCAGTATCCGCCGTTGTTGCCGGGGGAGTGGATGCCCCCCGACCACCCCAGCCTGATCCAGTGGGACGAGGCGACCGATGAGGCACCACCCGTTGAAGGCGCCAGCCAGGGTGGGGAGAAGGAATCATGATGGGCACATATCAGAACAGAACCAGGCCATGCGAACGCTGGGCAATGTCCCACACGTGGAGCGGAAACGGGAACGGCCACATGGCATCACCAGCGGTATCTCACCGGCTTTGTTGCTCAAAGCCACCCTGAGTGTCTGGAGCCGTTTGATTTTTCGGAATTGAAGTCTTAATTCCGGCATCTCGTCGCCCAAGCTGCGTGGACGCGGGCACATCATTTGTGGTGTCGATGCACCCCTAAAATGGGTCACTCAGCGCCGTTTCTTGTGTGTCATTCCTCGTATACTGGTCAGCAGAACACCAGCAGTGTGCGGTAGAGAGGTCCCATGAACATTACCGGCAAGCGGTGACCATCGATCAGATAAATGCAGGGAACAGACTATGAAAGGAGCAAGGGGTAATGGCAGCGTATTCATCCTATGGGACGGTGGAAGACACGCTCGCGCATATCGACCGGGTTGTCCTCGACAACGGCGAATTCATCAGCGCACGGGAGGTCCGCGCGTATATTATCCAGCTGCGCCAGGAAGCCGCCGAGCAGGAGAAGTTGCTGCAGCAGTTCGCCGACGTGGGGCGGGCCTTCGAGCATGCCGATGACCTGGCGCAGGGTTTTGGTCGCCCGCAATACGACCAGGCGCGGGACCGACTGGCGGCGACCTATGAAGGGTGGCGCACCTCTCAGCAACGGCGGGGAAATGCGTCTTAGGCTAGGATAAGAGGCATTCTTATAGCCAACCACTAGCGGCAATCAGCGGTGCTCGTACGCGCGCAGGGGCTGTGTTTTCCTGATGCATCATTCCCCATTTTCCCGAAAAAAGAAAGCGAGCGAAGACGATGGAACTTGGCGACACGGCCTCTCCCACCGCAGCACGGTACTGGTCGGATTGCAAGCGCGATCTGGTGCACAAAGCAACCGTTGATACCTACACCCAGGGCGTGTGTCAGCTGTCAATGCTCAATGACGTGGTCGGCGAGGATGAGGAGCGCAGTGTGCAGGCGGACGTTTCCCGGTGGTGTAGAGACGAACTCAGCATTGAAGGCAAGTGAGGCAAATAGATGACCAAGCAGCGCGGCACGCGCACCCTCCGACCCCAATCGAACTGGGTCTATTATGCCGGTGCGCATGTGTATAGTTGGTCGGAATATCTCGATGAGGTTATTCCCTTGGGATTAGCTGATTTGAGTGCGGAAGGCTATGTCGAGGTCGATCTCACTTCGGCCACCCAGGTTGCCGCCCTCAAGGGGCAGCTTGCCCGCGTCATCACCGTGAGTGACGCGACGACCTTGATTGCTTGGGCACCACGCGGGGCGATGGAGCACGTCGCGCGGTTTCCCGTCGTGCTTGCCTTTCGTATGCCGTCCATCACTGTGGATGGGGCTACAACCTTGCCAGCGTTGCAGCAAGTCCCCCCACAATCGCTCGGGGAATGTGCGCTCGTGTGGGATGGGCAGGCCTGGCAACTGGTGGAGCGCAGCGAATTAGGGCCGGAGGGGATTACGCTGCAGGTGCACCTGGCCGATGCGATCATGGAAATGGTCGGCGCGGCTGCTGAGTGGTGGACCGTTGCGGGGGCAACTGCGGCACTTGCCGATGAGCAGCAGCGTGAAGGGATCGAAGCGCATCTGGCGGACCTCACTGCGCTCACGCGGCGTCGGCGGCAAAGCCCGGCGCGGTGGGAGGCGCAGTGGCAGGGGCTGCGCCGCCAGACGGCTGAACTGGCGGAGTATTATTGGTTGCAAACCCAAAGTGAAACGCGTCTGGCGGTCGTCAACGTTGAAACCGTGACGGTTTCTGTGCCAGCTGATGCGATGACGCAGCAGATCATGCGGAGTTTGTTGAGTGCTGGTGAGTATATCCCTGATGCGGAACAACGCGTCGCTGTTTGGCAGCCAACGCTCCTTGCGCAGCCAGTAACGATCCAGTTAAACCGCCAGGATGGGGAAACCTATCAGCAGATGATGGCGGTGCTCGATCAGCTTGGTGACGAAGCCGCCGACGCATTCTGTGCGTTAGTGGCTATCGCGCTCGATACGAATGGGAGCAAGGGCATTGCCCAGCCCTTCTATTTGAGTCCCGACGATGTGCTCGCTTTCCTGGGTCGTCACGAATCCAATCGGGCGTACACAGCCGGGCAACGCGCGATGATGATTACTCTGCTCAATGTCCTGGCCCGTATTCAGGTGAGTGCGGTGCTGCCCAATCCCCGGCGTAAGAATCGTGTTTATCGGATGACGAGCACCATCGTCAATCTCTTAAGCGATACCATTGGGGAGTATGTGCTGGATTCGGGGGAGATTCTCTGGCAGCGGCGTAAAGTCTCCCTCGGGAACTGGGCAGCCGTCGCGCCCCAGCTATCCAGTCAGACGGTGGAGATGTTGCGCCGTATCTTGAGCTACCATCCACAAAAGGATCGCTATGCGAAACGGTTGGGTCGTTTTCTCACGCTGCAATTTACCACCGCCACCGCGACCCTTGAATTTTCCATGAGCCAACTTATTGCCCATGCCGGCATTCCGGTTGATCGCTCGCATCCTGATCGGACGCGCCGTTTTATTGAGGGAGCGTTTGCCGAACTCATCCATGACCAAATCCTGGGGAGTGCGACGATGCTGATCGAAGCGGGCAGTGCTGGAGAAGGGCGGCAGCGACGCATCGCGCAATGTATACGTGGGTGGTGGGAGGATTATGAAGCGACAATTTGGCAATTCACTCCCCCGGTCTTAGTGCCGCGTCTGGAAGGGGAGATGAGGGTATGAGAACCGGGGATAGTCCTCGTCACATTTTGGTGGTTTCCTCAAGGAGCAGCGCTAGCCCAACTGGGGCGATTTTTGCCAGAGTCAATGGCGGGATTGCCAGAGTCAATGGCGGGTTTGTTCTAGCCGTGTTCTATGAACGAGGTGGCTCCAATGCAGGGATCTGTGATCAGGTGAAGGTGGAAAACGTGGCAAAAGTGCCCAACGCCATCTTGATCAATCGTCGATTGGTGTGTAAAACAGAGAATAGCCCTCGGCAGTTGGGGTCTCTGGGGGGTGATCACGATGGTAGCCCAATAGCCCCATTGTCTCAGGGGAAAGCCTGGGATTGGAGTATGGTTACGGGTGACAAGGAGGTACAGTTTGCATCTCTATGATGGTACCCCCGCTCGTTTTTGGACCAAAACTGCTATTCAAGTGTGGCACATAGGGAGAGCGTCGGGCGCGGGATGGCTCCGGCGCTCTCCCTAGTTGCGACATTCGGTATGCTGCCGCAACTAGGCGCCCAACAATAGTCCATAAGGAGATAAGGCCGATGCATCAAGGGTGAACCGATGAGCGTGTTTGCCGCACGACCAGCGTTGTCACCACAACATCGAACCTGATGTGGGGCCAATTGCCCCCTCAGTCCATCCACCACCCCGGTCAGAAACCCAGGCGAGCCACAAAAATCGACCCTGATTCTGACCACCAAGCAAGCAGCTTAAAAACCGCTTTGCCGGGCATTGTTTTGCCGAGCGACCATCACGACGACCACTACGACCTTCACAGTATACCGAGTGCGAGGTCGTGGTGTCAATCCCCCGCGCCCTTTTTCCTGGCCATATGGGTCGGAAGTCCGGGGCGCGGATATGAGAAGAGGACTCCATGACGACACCCATGATGCTGCCATCCCCCGTCGCCCCTCCCCCGCCCCCGTCGCGGGAACGGGACGCGGAAACCTGGCAATGTGGAGGCAAGGCGATCAGCGTGCGGCTGCTCGCAGTGATCCCCGCGCGCGAGTTCGCCACCCACCAGGTCACCCACCAGCGGGGCTACTACGCCAAATACTGGAAGCCCCGTCTGCTCGGCTCGTCCGAGCGCGTCATCGACTATCTCTGGCGGCGCGTCTCCTTCAATGTCAAAATCTGGCAGGGCCAGGGCCGCTGCTTCCCTGAATATGAAACCATCGCGGCGGGGGCCGGTCTCTCGCGGTCGACCGTGGCTCGGGTGCTGCACCGGGTGCAGACGGAAGCTGAGGCGGCCAAAATCACGGACGAGTGCCAGACGGTCGCGCGCAATGGCCGCGCGGTGCGGGTGGGCGATTTCGGGTATACGTATGACCGGCGCTGGGTCGGCGACCTCATTGGCCGCTGGATCGTGCGCATCGAACGGCGCTATCGCTTCGACACGATCCGCTGCCATAGTCTGACCACCAGCAACGAATACCACCTGGCGCATATCATGCCGCCCTGCCCGCAGCATGACGCCGACGTGGCGGCCCTGACCGAACGGTTCGTGGAATGGCAATGCCTGGCGCAGCGCGTCTTCGCCCAGAATAATGAGACTCATTACGCCGTCTCATCATGCGATGTATTACGCCGTCTCATCATGCGACTCGAAATCACCGTTTTGAAAAAGACCCCTAAGAAAGACGAAGAAATCCGATCACCCCAAGAGGGGGAACGCGACGGGGGTGTAGCCACCGAGGCTATAAGAAGCAACAGGACGGAAACCAACCTTCCCTCACCATCTCTATCGTCCAACGGGACAACGGCTTCGCTCGTTCCCCCACCTGATCACGCACAGGATCGTGATCGTCCATCGTCCATTCCTCTTCAGCCGCGCGGCGCGCCCGCCGGGCCGGGGGAAGCCCTGGCACCACCGGCATCGCCGGGGTCGGCAGCCCCGCCAGTGCGCCTCCCCGCGACCCCGGAGGAAGACCAGGCGCGCCAGCACGCGGTGGCGATCGCGTATGACTATCTGCTCCAAAACGGCGGTGGCCAGGACGCCGCGACCTTCACGGAACGCCAGGAAAAGTGTCGCAGCATCGCCCAGAATCTGGTGGTGCGCGTGGAACAAGGCGGCTGTCCCTATCTGCGCATCGTGCCCTTCTTCCAGCACCTCCAGCGGCGCATCAACAAAACTCCCAATATCGCCAATCGTGCCCGCTACTGGTCGCGCACCGTCATCACCGAACTGACCACCATCCGCATCAAACGCTGGGATCTCACCAATCCGGAGTATCAACGGGAACGCCGCAAGTGGGAACTGGCCGTGTTCACGGGCGAAGCGGTCCCCGCGCAGGCGGAGCCGCCGACCAGCCTGAGTGCCCCCCGCAATGCCAACCGGGCGGGCTGGGCGGGACGTTCGCGTGAACCGCGCCGTGGCGATG
>JACDGC010000364.1 GCA_013815535.1 Ktedonobacterales bacterium | reverse complement strand
TGCCCTGGTTGGTGCTGGGTGGCTTGATAATCCGTCATGCCCTCGCCTGCCAGCAAAATCGCGCGCCGGATGGCGTCGGGGAAGAATGCCCGATAGGCGCGATCTGGCAAGCGAAAATATACCACGTCGTCGCTGCGCCCCTCGATACTCCGAATGACGCGAAACCCGCCGCCACAGGGGCAGGGCGCGGGGTCGAGTTGCAACACATCATTGAGGCGGTAGCGGATGATGGGCTGCGTCCGTCGCCATAAGTCGGTGATGATGGGGGTGACACGTATGGCTGCCTGCTCATCGTTCTCCCGACCCGTTTGCGGCGGCGGCGATGCGGATGCGCCTGATCCATCCGGGTGAGTGGGTCTCTGGTCGTTTTCGCATCTTGCGGGGTCGTGTGTTTCTGCGCTAGCTGGCGTGGTCGGTGGGCGTGTTTCGGCCAACCGCTCATATTGCATGGTGACAAGATCCTCTTGGATGTGCAGCCGTCCGCGTGGGCACGAGATCGCCAGCAACCCCTCGGTGCATTGGTAGATCTGGTGGACGGGCACGTGAAAGATGCCTTCCAGGCGGTCGCGGTCTTGCGGCTCCAGCACCTCTGCGACGGAGATGAGGCGTTGTGGCCGAATGCGCAACGCCCCGTGTGCCTGCGCCCTGGCCAGCATCCCCAGCAGGGAGGGTGGGCCAACCAGAATGTCGGGCGCGAAGGCGTTCAGCGCCCCAATGGCTTCGGGGAGTGGGGTCATCAAATCGAAGTAGCGAAACTGAATGATGTTGCCGCCTAATTGCTCATAGAGATTGCTATTGGAGCGCAGGAAGAAGGCCACTCGCAGCCGGGTGGTGGGCCGATGCAGCGCCCGCGCCAACAGCACCCCCACCCAGCCATGTTGCTCCCAGGGGGCCGCCAAGAAGAGGCCCCGGTGCCCCGACGTGCCCGACGACAGCCCCACCGTGATGTCGCCGAGGGTGGGCGCGAAATCGCGGCTGATTTCGGCCTGCAACGCCACGTCCATGGCTGCCGCACGGCTGATGCCCTGCGTGTTGAAGGTGGCGAAGTGGTCCATCATAAGCGTTTTATCGACGGGTGGCAAGGTGCGCCAGTCGTTGAGGTCGTGCCCGGCCCAGTGAGCGCGGTAAAATGGTGCGCGGGCGGCGGCATAGGCGACGATGGCACGGGCGCGGGCGTCTTGGTAGCGGGTCAGGCGTTCGCCGCGCAGGGTGGCCCAGCGCCAGCGGGCCCGCGCGAAGTGTTGTCCGATGGTCCACCCGTGGCTCACATCCATCGGGGGACCTCGCGGGCGAATGCCTCCGGGCAATGGCTGGGGATGATGGTCACGTCTGGCTGGGCCTGGGCGAAGGTGTGCAGATGGGCAATGGTCGCCGCGACGGCGCGCACATCATCCGCCAGGGGATTGGTGATGCGGGCGGGCGGCGTGTTTTCGCGGATGGAGCGGCTGAGCCAGCACCCATCGGCGGCGAAGAGGATCGTGCCGCGCGCTGTGCGTGCCAAGAGGCCCATCTGGCCGCGTGCATGACCAGGCAAGGCCACCAACCGCAGCGCGCCATCCCCAAAGAGGTCGTGCGTTGCGCCCAGCCCAGGCAAGGCCGCATCGGCAAAAGCTGGCAACGGGGCAACGCGCGCGGCAAAGTCATCGGGCAGTAGCGCGGGGATAATTGCCCGCTGCATCGCGTCCATCCCTTGTTTGCCAGCGATGTAGTCATAGGCCGTTGCTGTGGCGATGAATTGCGCTTCGGGGAAGTCGCGCAGCCCCGAGATGTGGTCCGCGTGGAAGTGCGAGATGATCACCCGCCCGATGTCGCGGTGCGTCAGCCCGAGCCCCGCTAACTGGCTGACCACCGCCAGCGCCGGATCGATCCGCAGCGGCGTCAGATAGCGATAGATGCGGAAGGGAAATTGACGCGTGGCTTCGAGCATGCGGGGTGCATAACCGGCATCCCACAGCAGCCAGCCATGGTCGCGGTGGTGCAGCAGCGCTACCAATGAATGACAATGTATGGTGCGCCGCGCACCACCGCGAATTAGGTGGCCCTCGCGCGCCAGACAATAGCCCGTATCCAATAATTTGCAGGTGACAATCGCAGCCGTGTCGCTCATAGTCCCATCCCTTCCATGGTCGCCAAGGTGCGCGCGATGCCATCGGCAAGAGAGACGATGGGCGAATAGCCGAGGTCACGCCGCGCCGCGCCGATGTCATAGGTTTGTGTTCGCCCCAGGATGCTGGCGGAGTAGCGCGTCAGCGTTGGTTCGCGCCCCGTCACCGTGCTGCTGGCCTCCAGCAGGCCCGCCGCCGCGAGTGCTGCCCCCAGGGGCACTCGCCGCAAGGCCGTGGAGAGCCCCAGATGTGCCAACGCTTGCCTGATGACATCCCACAGCACGGGATACGCGTCATTGGTGATGGTGTAGGTGTGGCCCACGGCGGCTGGTGCCGTCCCCGCCAGCCGCAGCGCATGGGCCACATTCGCCACATAAGTCAGGTCCACGCGGTTGCGTCCGTCGCCGATCTGTGGCAGTCGCCCGCGCCGTGCCGCCGCGATGAGGCGTGGCAGCAACGCCCGATCCCCTGGCCCAAAGATGGCCTTGGGACGCAAGATGACTGTTTCCAGGCTGTCGCGGGCGGCGTTGACGCGATCCTCCCCCAGCTTCTTCGTGAGCGAATACACCGAGGCGAAATGGCGCGGGTAGGCCACTGCCTCAGTCGCGTTGATCTGGTCGCGCCCATCGAAGACGACGCTTGGCGACGACACATACACGAGCCGCCGCACCGCGTGGCGCTGGCATCCAGCGATGACCGCTGCGGTGCCGCCCACATTGATCGCAAAGAAGTCTGCGCGCCGCCCCCACGGCTCGGACTTCGCGCCGATGTGATAGACGATCTCGCTGCCCTCGCAGGCAGCCGCCACCGCTGCCGCGTCGCGCAGATCCATCGTGATGGGCATCGCGCCCGCTGCCAGCACATCGGCCACCGCGCTGAAGTCGCGCCCCATCAGGCGCACGGCGTCGCCCTGCGCCAAGAGCATCCGCGCGACATGGTGCCCCAGGAAGCCCGTGCCACCAGTGACGAGCGTCTGCATAAGCGGGTCCTTTCGGGGCGGCAACCCTTTTATGCCGGTCGCACGATATGCGTTGGCCCGACGATGGTGTTGGCGAAATACCAGAAGAACGTGCTGACTGTCGCGATCAGCAGAATCAGCAACAGTGCCACGCGCAGCAGATTTTCGCGTGAAATGAAGACGGTGTTGTCGGGGCCTGACATCGCCGCTGGCAGCGACGCGAACCAGTGCGCCACCGCCTCTAGCCCGATGGCCGGAAGGATGCACATGATCGGCAGGGCCGTTGCCGCAATGATGACGCTGGATGGCGCGACGACCGTGATCCCCACCAGAAAGGGTAGCGCCGCGAGCACGGCCAACATCAACGCTGCGGGGGTGCGGCCCCCGCGTAGCGTCAGCCAGAGCCCCACCACCAGGAAGGGGACCAACAGCGCGGGCAGGATGGGGATGCCCCCCGTCTGTGCGCCAGCGGCGCTGTAATTTTGCGTCACCAGCACCCCCAATTCGAGCCAGAGATTGCCGAGGATGTGTCCCCAAAAGTCGAGCGACAATGGCGAGACGTTGGTGCTGTGGTGGGGGTTGCTCCGCGCCAGCAATGCACTGCCAGGGGGGAAGCCCACATAGCGTGCCAGGTAATACCACGCGGTTGGCAGCGCCACCAGCGCCGTCAGACCACCCAAGAGCAGAGCCTCGCTCACGGCATAGATCTCGCGCCGTCGATTCCAGCCCGTCGAGATGGTCACCACGATCAGCGCCACGGGGATGGGCCACAGGGTTGGTTCGAGGATGCTTACCAAGCCCACACAGATGCTCATCAGTGCCAGCAAGGGCCAGCGCCGCAGCAAGATCGCCTGCAACGCGGCATCTTCGGCCAACTGAGACGTGTGCTTGCCTGCGGGGGCGGCCGCCCCCCGGCCATCAGGGCGGGCACCCCCGTTGCGCGCTGCTGGTGGGACCACCGCTTTCGCCCACAGTTGCAGCGCTTGCAACCGTAAGCGGCGGGCGCGCCACAGCAGCAGTGCCGCTGCGGCGATGAGGCAGGGCAACAGCACCACCTGCGCGCCCGACCGGCTCAGCGCCACGTGCCACTGTGCCGTTGCCACGAAGAGGGCCGCCAGCAAGCCGATGATCTGAGCGCGTTCGGGAATGATTCGGGCGAAAAGCTCCTCGGCCAAGCTGGCAATGAGCCACACCGTCGCTGTGCCGATCAATGCCGAAGGCAGCAGCACCGCGAAGGGGCGATTGCCAAAGGCCAGCACGCAGAGGGATTGCAGCACCGCGAAAAGTTTCTCCAGACCGCGCGCGTCGGCGACGGCGACGCTGAGGTTGCCGCTGATGTGGTGCAGCGGATCGGTGCCCTGGCCATTCGTCCCCAGGGCGAGCAGCCGCAACAGGCCAGCTACCACCAAGATGAGCCCCAGCATCAGCCGTTGCGCGAAGCGCGGGCGATCCGCCACGAAGCTGCTGATGCCCCCCAAATAGCGATTGAGCGCTAGCCGCCATGCGGCGGGCGTGCCGCCATGGTTCAGCACCAACAGCGGCACGAAGGCCACCAACACCAGGAAGAACTGGACGAAAAAATTCCGTGTCACATCGGGTTGGTTGACGAAGGCGAAATATTCGATGATGTAGGTCAGCATGCCGCCAAAGGCCAGCATCACTGCGTGCCGCCGCAAGACGCCATCGGGTGCCAGCGCGGCCAGCGGCAGCAGCCAGACCACGTACCACGGCACCAGCCAGGCCAGGCTGGCCAGCAGCGCAAACGTCGACCACGCCGCGCCCGACATCCAATCCTTGCGGCGAAAGACCTGATGGCCGATGACGAGCACCACGGCGACGTCGGCGAGCTTGAGCAGCACGGGAGTGCCGCCG
>JACDGC010000363.1 GCA_013815535.1 Ktedonobacterales bacterium | reverse complement strand
TCTGGGTTATGCACCACTGCCTTCTTACGCAGTAGCGGCATGGGCGGCGCGTAGGAGCCAAAGTCGGCACGCTGAATGACTTCCCACGCCGGATCGGTCGGCCACCGCGAGCGATTGGAATCCTCTGAGGGAATCGTGAGCCGCATCCAGCCTCGATGGGTTACATCAGGGGCATGATCATGTTCGGGAGGTAAGCCCACCCCATACCCCCAGAAGTCGCCATAGTGCTCAATCGCTTGCCAGGGATCATCCAGCCACGCCCCGGCCTCTTTACCAAGGTACGTTTGCATTTCGCGCATCACCGGACGCATGAAGCGCAGTTCCACACGGAAGAGCGGCATATCCGGCGTCCATCCCCCCGCCTGATGAACGACGCGCATCCATGACTTGCCCGACAACCGTTCTTCGAGTTCTTTGTTGTACCAAGCCGCTGAGAGTGGTGCACCAGGGGAAAAAGCAAACCCTGATGCACGCGGCCCGAAGAGGTACACCGCTGCCCCCTCTTCATCGGCGGGCGTTTCGTCCCCTTCATCGGAGTCTTCATCGTCCTCAGCATCAGCGACGAAAGCATCGGGATCGCCGTCATCGGCAAAGAACGCGGGGTCGAGGTCGTCCCATTCGTCCGGCTGCCCGGAGAGGTAATCATCAAATGTCCCCATCACCGCGAACTCTGCCGATTCATCCGACACCGAGGGCACATGAATCCCCTTGACCCGCGAGCGCGTCAACACCCGGTCGAGATCCGCAGGGGAGGGCACGAAGTTGGCGACATCCACACACAGATGCAGTTGCGACAGACGAAAGGTCAGCCCATAAAACGCCTCATCATCATTCCACATCTGGCGCAGGAGTTGCCGCACGCCATCCAGCGCCACCTGTGGGCCATAGGTCCACAAGCATTCTGCGGACAACCGGAACGAACCGAGCAGTTGCCCTAGCGGCGTTTTGCGGAAGCGCAGCATCACGTAGGCATTGCGGAGCAGGTACGACCACGAAACGCCCTTGCCATCCCCCTTCGTGCCGATGCCCGCTTTGTACATCATCAGCGACGTATCGAAGAGGTGCCACGGTGTTTCTACGGCCTTATCTTCTGCCTGTGCTTGCTCTTTCAATCGTCCGCAGACATCGTTGAGATGGGCAGGAAGCAACCGCAGTTTGTCGAGTGTTTCATCCCCTTCACTCTCCGGAGCAAGGAGGCTCACATACATCGTATCCACGTTGGCATCCACAATGAAGGGATCGCCAATCAGGTTGGGGACAGCATCGACCACTGTCTCCTCATCATCCGCCCCATCCCATAATCGTTGGAAGAGAGAACGCCAACGAACGGCGAGGCGATAGGTGCAATCCGTGTGGCAATGCCGCACCAGCTTGAAGGTTTGCATGCGCCGCAGCAGCCGCGACGACATCGGGGGATCATCAGGAAACGGAAAGCGCACCGAGCGGAAGGGCTGACTATCCAGATAGAGGCAGACGCGCTGCCAATGGCGCAAATGTTTGCGTGACGGTGCCGCTGCCTTGATACCGTGAAAAGGCATGGGTGAAATCCTCCTAGGTGCCCTTGTCTTCTTGAAGCCAGACCTCAATTTCTGGAATCACTCGCTTCAAACCGCTCATGTTTGTGATACAATAAGCTCACGCGACCGCTTTATGAGGGAGGAACGACGATGCCAGTAGAACTCGCTGATGGGATTCGCAGCGATCCCGCCATTCTTGGCGGAAAGCCTGTGATAGCCGGAACCCGGATTCCCGTAGAGCAGGTTGTTGGTCTCTATCACTCTGGGGCCACGATGGAAGATTTCCTCGAAGGCTACCATCTTTCCGAAGAGCAGGTCCAAGCCGCCCTGATATTTGCTCAACATGCAGAACAGGACGCCGCTTCTCATGACAGTCACGCCTAACTGGGCATTTCTCATCGATGAAAATGCGGATTTCCGCTTGAAACGTGATCTCCGCGCTGCTGGATTTACTGCCGCTCATGTCCACGTTACCGACGTAGGATTGGGCGGCTTTCCCGACACAGCCGTATTTGCTTATGCCAAAGCCCACCGACTGATCTTACTAACCATCGATCAAGATTTTTTAAATCTCCAGCAGTATCCTCCTCCACATGCGGGGATTGTCGTAGTGCGGTTGAGGAATGCCCCCACGTTTCGACAAGAAGTAATAACAGGTATTCAAGGGCTTGCTCGTCAAAATGCACCATTAGCCAACACGGTACAGGTCATCGAAGCAGGTGGTGTAGTGCGTCAAGTGGCCCCCTAATATGGCAAGCAGTTTCCATCGTGGGATCACCTCATCTTTTATGAGATGATAGCCTTAAGTGATCCGCAGATGGATAGGCCCCAACCCAGCACCAGCGCGACGAGAATGGGTGTGCGAGAGGGATGTAGATAGAGAACCGCGTGATACTAAGATGGCGGCCAATGGAACCCGTTGTGTTGGGTTCGGTCGCTCGCAGTCGCCGACGAGCGGCGACATGCGCCGCCGCCAAGCGGCGGGCGCTCCCTCACAGGATGACCGCGGGGCTTGCGCCCCGCTGGATTGCTGACTCGACTCTCCCGCAAAGAGACGCGACCGTTAGTGCCGATCCGCAGGAAGGGGACGGGCGAGCGGCTCATCCCCCTGCATCATCGCCGTGGGGCCGCGTCATCCCCCGTCGGTTCTTCGGACGCTAACACGCCCAGGACCAGGGCACAAGGTTTTCTCCCCAAAGGGTCCCCCCCTTGCGCCCTGGTCCTGTCAGTGTTTTCACGCATCCGAACCGACGGGGGCAGACGCTCCGCACGGGGGCCGAAGACGCAGGGGGGATGAGCCGAAGGGCTACTTTGGCAAACCATGACGCTAGCCACTAAAGATAGCAATCCATCATGGGCAAAGAAGAAGGTGCATTCCTGCCGACAAGCACTGTGCCTATTTTTCTTCTCATGGTATAGTAGGAAAGATGTTCTATCTGCTTAGACAGGAAAAGAGCACCTTCTACCACGCCCATGGGATAGCGAAGAATCAAGGCTCATCTTGGAAAGGAACCATGCTATGACGACACCAGATGCTTCCCCCCTGTACCGGACCGGCAAGATTTGCTATCTGGAAATCCCAACGAACGATGTCGCCATCTCCACCCAGTTTTTTCAGCACGTGTTTGGGTGGAAGATTCGACAACACGCGGACGGCACCGCCGCTTTTGATGATGCGGTGGGCCAGGTTAGCGGAATGTGGGTCCTTGGTCGCCAACCATCACGTGAACTAGGGGTCATGGTCCATATCATGGTGGCTGACGTTTCTACGACGAGTGCAGCCATTGAGGCCGCAGGTGGAGAGATCGTGCAATCATTCACGGACGGAGAGGTGTATGCCTATTTTCGTGATCCCGTGGGGAATCTGTTCGGCATCTACCAGCAAGCCGGATTAGCCGAACAGGAAGCGTAAGCCGGAACACGCTCTCACTAACTCATCGCAGCAGGCAAACGAGCGCGCAAGGAACCGAAAGGAACAGGCGCGGTAGAAGGCGTTGATCGACGCCCAACCCCGTAAAGCCCACCCCACTACACTTATCCCAAAGGAGCGCCATCACTTATCCCCCTTGCCCGAAGAACCAAATGCCGCGCCGCTTGCGCTTGGGCAAGGGCTTGACCGGACGCACGACGACCACTGGATCGACCTTGGCACGCTGCGCCTTAAAGGCCTTGATCCGTTCCGCATACCAGCGCCGCACTCGTGCTACCCCCCGCTCATATTGGTCATCCGACAATCCACCCAGCGCCATGGTTTCCGCCCGCCGCACGCCTTTGAGCAGTGAGCGCCACACCCATTCCCGTTGCCGATCCGTCAGATCCCCCAGCTTATCGCCCCGCAACGTCTGCACGCGCAGGGCATCCAGCACTTCTGGTGGAGTGCGCGGATGTGTTTGTTTGCCCATCAGCGTTGCCCTCGTTCCTGGCGACGCGCCAAACGCTCATACCACAGCCCCACCACGCACAGCGCCAGAATGAGGGGCATCATCGCCGCGATCAGCCACGGCCACCGCAGCATGCCCCCCAACACACACACCCCCAGGAGCGCGATTGTCCCAAACAGGGTCGCCCCGGAAATCCCATACAAACGCAGCCCACGCCGCGCATCGAAGCGATAGATCCACCACGCAAAACACGCCGAACCCAGCGTCATGGCCCCATCGGCTATCAACGCTAAGACCTGATGCCAGCCGCTCATGTGCGTGCCTCCCTACGGAACGAGGCATCACCCCGTGCGAGATGATGCCCCCGAACTGCCATTACTTCTTATTCGCAGCTTTGAATTGCTGGCGAATGATGCGGACCCGCTCCGCCAATACCGCCGCGTCCATCCCCGTCAACGCTTGGAGTTGGGGCCAACGGCGCTTTTCGGTGAGCGACACCCACACCCGATTCATGTCATCGCGCGATAGCCCCGCCAAGGGATAGCCCTCTCGGATCATCTGAGCCCGCAATTCGTCCATTTGGACGGGGGTGCGTCGCCCGGTACCAGAGGAGGAAGAAGACGCCGCCGCAGCGGGAGCCGCCTCGTCCTCGTCGTCATCCGAGAGGGTCACTGAGGGTCCACCGCATCCGCATCGCCCTCCTCAGCGCGGGCCGCATCCACGGCTGCCTTGCCCATCCCCACGAAGCCTTTAGCCCGTACCGCATTGAGCTTGGCGCGCTTTTCCGCCCGCAGGATCTTGCGATCCATTTCCATTTCCTCATCTTGCAAGTCCGCGCTCGATACCCGCGCCTTGCGCTGCTGGCTAAACCCGTAGGACAGCGAGGCGAAGGGCAACACGAACGACACTACTAACAAGGTAGGCGAAATCGCCGCATTGGCGGGTTGCCCGAAATAGGCCAGCGCCGCCGTATCCGCCGGGGACGCCACCAGGTGAAAGCTCCGCTCGGAAAGCGAAGACCAGATCTCAGAGGCGGAGAGGACCGCCAGGGTAAAGAGG
>JACDGC010000362.1 GCA_013815535.1 Ktedonobacterales bacterium | reverse complement strand
GTCATGGGCAACACGCTGGCAACGTGTTGCCCATAGGTGGCACGTTTCTCGTCCCTCAGGAGGTCGATGGTGGTCACACTGGAACAGCCTGCGCTGAGGCAGGCCAACACCCCCGCCACGGTGCGGGTGCATCCGTTGCTGCGCTTGGCGCGCCGCAACCTGTCAGGCATGCTGTTTTTGCTGCCAGCGATCCTCATCTTTGGTTTTTTCGTGTGGTATCCCATATTTTATGGGTTCGTGCTCAGCTTCCAAAAGAACGCTTTTTACGGCACGCCCACCTTCGCGGGGTGGCAGAACTATACCTTCGTGCTGCACGATCCGCTCTTTTGGATGGCTTGGCGCAACAGCGCGCAATATGCGTTGTATGGTTTGCTGATTGGCTATCTGTTGCCGATTGTGTCGGCGATCGCCATCAATGAATTGCGGCGTGGTACGGGCTATTTTCGGCTGGCGTTTTACCTGCCAGTCATCATTCCGCCCTTGGTCACAGCGTTTTTGTGGCGCTATATGTATACCCATGACGGCGGTTTGATCAATTCCTTGTTGGCGGTGGTGCACGTGGCCCCGCAACCGTGGTTGCAGTCGCCCAGCAGTGCCATGGCCTCGCTGGTGATCGTGACGACCTGGGCGAATATGGGCGGCACGGTCCTCATCTATCTGGCAGCCCTGCAAAGCATTCCCGCGCAACTGTATGAAGCGGCGGAACTCGACGGCGCGAGCATCTGGGGGCGAATCTGGAACATCACGCTGCCCCAGATTCGCGGCATGATGCTCATCTTGCTGCTGATTCAGATCATCGCGACGGTGCAGGTCTTTACGGAGCCTTTCACCTTGACGGGCGGGGGGCCAGACCTCTCGACGATGACCGTCTTACTCTTACTCTATAACTATGCGTTCAACAGTGGCAACTTCGGCGCGGCCAGCGCGTTGAGCGTCATCCTCTTCATGGTCCTTGTCGTGCTTTCCCTCATCTATTTTGGGGTCACGCGCCGCTTGAACCTGGGAGGAGAGTAATCATGCAGCAGTTTGGCATATTTCGCCGGGGCTTGGGGCAGCGACGGCAGACCGATAGCCATGACCGTTCCATCATCTCGGCATTAGAGTTACGTAAGCCCGCCGTCGCCATCGTGCATTGGCTCATCTTTGGTGTGCTTTGCCTGGGCTCGGTGGCCACCATTGGCCCGTTGCTGTGGATGGTGAGTGGCGCGCTCAAACCGAGCATCGAAATCTTCAGCACGCCACCGATCCTGTGGCCAGCGTCGCCGCAATGGCTCAATTTCGTCACCGCCTGGCAGCAGCTCAACTCGCTGCGCTATCTGGCGAACACGGCGATTTTGGCTGGTGGGGCCGTTGTCTTGCAATTGCTGGTGTCGGCGACGGCGGCTTATGCGCTCTCGAAGCTGAAACCGATCTTCAGCAACGTCATGCTGTTTTTCTTTTTGAGCACGCTGATGGTGCCTGCCATCGCGTATCTCATCCCCCAATACTTCACGGTGATCCATCTGCCGATCTTGGGTGTTTCGCTGATTGGCACGTGGTGGGCGATCTGGCTGCCCGAGGCGGCCAATGCCTTTAACATCATCATCTTGAAGAGCTTCTTCGATTCCATCCCCAATGAATTGCTCGAAGCGGCCAAGATCGATGGTGCGAATGCGTGGCAGATCTTCACCCGCATCGTTCTGCCCAATTCACTGCCAGCCTTGGCGGTCGTTGCGATGTTCACCATCTTTGCCACTTGGAAGGATTTCCTCTGGCCATTGCTGGTGCTCAACGATCCCAACACCCAGCCCATCTCGGTCGCGCTCTATCAACAAGGGATCGCGCAGAACTCGTATCAACCGCAAAATGTGTTGCTTGCGGGTTTCGTCATCGCCACCATCCCACCGCTCATCCTTTTCTTGATCTTCCAACGCCAGATCATGCGCGGTGTCGTCACCACGGGCTTGAAGGGATAACGATGGAACAAACTGAATTCAGGGAACGGGTTCGCCTGACGGGTGACGCGGTGGCGCAGGCGGCGGCGGTGGTCGTGCGCGACACGGTGCGCTTCACCGTGCTGACCGCGCGGTTGCTGCGGCTGGAATGGTCACCCACTGGGGATTTCACGGATGCAGCGACCTTCGCATTTCCGCATCGTTCCGGTGAGGTGCCGCCCTTCACCGTGCAGGATGATGGCGAACACCTCCAGATCGACACGGGGGCACTGCTGCTGACTTACCGTTTAGGCAGCGGACGTTTCACCCCCGCAAACCTGGCGATTACGCGCCGCGACGCGGCTGGGGCGCACACCTGGCACCCTGGCCAACCAGCCACGGAGAATCTTGGGGGCACGCGCCGCACGCTGGATGACACATTCGGCGATGTGCCATTGGAACTGGGTTTGGTTGCGCGGTCGGGTTGGGCGTTGGTCGATGATAGCCAGGGGGTGGTGTTTCCCGCCGATGTGGGGTGGGTGCAAGCGCGCCCCGTGCAATCGGTGCAAGATTGGTATTTCTTTGGCTATGGGCACGCCTATGCCGAAGCCGTGGCGGAGTATACCCGTTTCGGTGGCGCGGTGCCGATGATCCCCCGCTATGTCTTGGGCATCTGGTGGTCACGCTTTTGGCCGTATAGCGCTGATGACCTGGGGCAACTCGTTGATGATTTTGCTGCGCACCAGTTGCCGTTGGATGTGTTGGTGGTCGACATGGACTGGCACACACCCGGACACTGGACGGGGTATAGTTGGAATCATGATTTGTTTCCCGATCCAGCGCGCTTATTAGCGGCGATGCACGCCAAGGGGTTGCGCGTCACGCTGAATTTGCATCCCGCCGATGGGGTGCATCCCCACGAAACAGCCTATGCCGATTTCGCCACCGCGCTGGGTATCGAAGGGACTGACGGTGCCCCCATCCCTTTTCGCATCGCGGACCCCACCTTCGCCGAAACCTATTTCAAGTTGCTGCATCACCCGCTGGAAGAGCAGGGCGTCGATTTCTGGTGGATCGATTGGCAACAGGGCGAAAGCACCGAGATTGTGGGTCTCGATCCGTTGATCTGGCTCAACCATTTACATTTCGCGGATGCGCGTCGCCGTGGGCAGCGCCCGTTGCTCTTCAGTCGCTGGGGTGGGCTGGGCAATCATCGCTATCCCTTGGGGTTCAGCGGCGACACGTTTGGCGGCTGGGCGACCCTGGCGGCGCTGCCGCACTTCACCGCGACGGCGGCGAACGTTGGCTTTGGCTGGTGGAGCCACGACATCGGTGGGCATTTTGGCGCGGTTGCGCCGGAACTCTTCGTGCGGTGGTTGCAGTTTGCCGTGCTCAGCCCGTGCATTCGGTTGCATGCCACCAAAGATCCCTTGGGCGAACGCCGCCCGTGGGCCTTCCCCGCTGAGACGTTGGAGGCCGCCCGCCAAGCGTTCGCGCTGCGCTTTCACCTCATTCCCTATCTCTACACGATGGCGCGCCATACCCATGAGCGTGGCGTGGCGCTCTGTCGCCCGATGTACTATGCCTATCCAGAGCACGAAGAAGCATATGATGCACAGGGGCAATATTTCTTGGGCGATGACCTCATCGCGGCACCCATCACGCATGCGGCTGATCCGCACACGGGTTTGGCCGAGGTGGATGTTTGGATTCCACCAGGCACGTGGTATCGTTTTGATGCGGATGACGCATTTGTCGGCCCGCGCTGGGTGCGGCTGCATGGGACATTGACCACCATCCCGCTCTTCGCACGGGCTGGGGCCATCATTCCGCTGGCCCGGCCAGCCTTGCATCTGGTGGATATTCCCACCGATCACCTGGAATTGCGTATCTTCCCCGGCGCGGCTGGCACCTTTTGCCTTTATGAAGATGATGGTGTCTCGGAGGAATATCAACAGGGCGCCTATGAATGGACCACATTCACCAGCACGGCAAATGGCGTTGGCGTGCGTGAGGTGCACATCGCGCCGGTGGTGGGCCATTGCGCCAGCTTACCCACAGCGCGGGCCTACACCCTCACCTTCTGTGGCCTTCCCGCGCCAGGGGGAGTGAGCGACAGCGCGGGGCGTCCGTTGGATTGGCGGTTCGACCATGCCACGCAACGCTTGCACATCGAAGTGCCTGCCACGGCGAAAGATGTCGCCCTCACGGTCAGAGGGCAATGGGCCGCCGAGCCACCTGCGGCATCGCTCCCGTCAGCAACGGTGACGTCACCATTCGTGCATGTCATCGCCCATGCGGCACATGATGCGCAAGCGGTTGATCTGGGTAGGGTGCTGTTGGTGCCTCCTTACACTGCCGCCGGGCAACCTCAACCGTTCGCTGCTGAACTCACCTGGCACTATCAGCATGCGCAGGTCACTCTGGAGCGTATGCAGTCGCTGCCAGATCTGAGTGAAGTGACGAGGGTGCCCGTACCATTCACCTTTGCCCCCACCTTGCAGCCCCAACAGTGGACGTGTGTCGCCCGCTTGACCAGTGGTGGGGAGTCACGCACTGTGGCGCTGGCTGGCCCGCGTCTGCAACCGCCCATCCAACTCTGGCGGGTGCAATATGCCCAGGAAGCGAGTTGGCAGACGCTTTCAGCGGACCAAATGCTGCGGACGAATCTCTGCGAGCCTTTCACGGTGACGCTCGATCCGCAGCGTGCCACAGCCGCCGTGGCGACAGCGGCCTTTGACCTCACCACAGAAACCGCCGTATTTTTTGCTGTGTGTGGCAATGGCGAGCTCACCCTCACCGTGGATGGTGAGCCCCTTGGCCCTGGCACGCCACAGATGATGCTCGCTGGGGTGGCGCGCCATTGGCCTGTGCTGCGTTTTGGGCCGTGCACCCTTCCCGCAGGCAGGCATAGCATCGAAGCGCGTCTGGTGGCACCTGAGCTTGCCCCGTGGCTATTTGGGCTGATGTTGGTGGGCGCGGATGAGCTTCCTTTGATGGGCATCTCATCCGCCTAGCGCATTCCGTCATCCACGACGTCATGGGT
>JACDGC010000361.1 GCA_013815535.1 Ktedonobacterales bacterium | reverse complement strand
CCTTTAGCGCGCGCTCACCTGAGCCTCCGCCAGCTTCATCGAGAGGATGCGCGAGACGCTATCCGTCATCGACACACCATAGATGACGTTTGCATGCGTCATCGTCACGCGATTGTGGGTGATGACGATGAATTGCGTCTGGTGCGCCAACGTCAGTAAGATCTCGCAAAAGCGCACCACATTGGATTCATCCAGCGCGGCATCCACCTCATCCAGCAAGCAGAACGGCGGGGGATTCGTCTCTAGCAACGCGAAGAGCAAGGCCGACGAGACCAGCGAGCGTTCGCCACCTGAGAGCAAGCTCAGATCCTGCACCTTCTTGCCAGGAATCTGCACGAAGATCTCGACACCACCCGCGATGTTGTTCTTCTTCGCGGGCAGCGCTTCGGCGAGTTCCTCATCCTCATCGTCGGCCTCACCCTTCGCGCCACGCTTCGGTTGTTGCATCTCAAGCCGCGCATTGCCACCTTGAAAGAGGGTGACAAAATGCTGGCGAAATCGCTCATTCACCGCCTGGAAGGTTTCATCGAAACGCCGCTTCATTGTCGCATCCAGCTCCATGATGACGGCCCGCAGTCGCGCGGAGGCGTCTTCCATGTCATGCACCTGAGCAGTGAGGAACTCATAGCGCGTCTTCAGTTCCTCATAGGCTTGCGGCGCTTCGGGGTCATAGCCCCCCAGCGACTTCATGCGCCCCCGCAGTTGGTCGATGCCGCGCCGCATCTTCGTCATCTCTTCCGGTGACGGCGTCTGATCCTCCGGAGCGAGTTCATACACCCGTTCGATGATGGCACGGGCGTCGTCTTCGCTCATCTCCTCCGCGACCTGCACGCGCAACGCTTCGATGGCGTCGCGGGCGCGCTGCGCCTCCAGCAGGGCCTTGCGGAGTTGCTCCTCAGCCTGCGTCAACTCTACACGGCCAGCCGCCTGTGCCGCCTCGATGCCCCCCAACTGCTGCTCGATTCCGGCGGCCTCGGCTTCGCGCGCGCCCAGTTTGCCCGACAGATCGCGCAAGATGACGCGCTGGGCTTCGAGTTCAGTCGCGCTCGCGGCCAGCGCGGCGATGAGGGCACTCGCCTCGGCCTCCAACTCGGCCAGACGACCCGCCCGCCGCTCGACCTGCCCGGTGAGGTCGCGGAGTTGCGCATGGGCGGTGGCGATCTGGGATTGCAATGCCTTCGCCTCTTGTTGACGGACGGCCAGGGCAGTGCGACGCTTCGCCAGATCATCGGCCTGGGCACGCGCCGCCTCGAGCGCGGCAGCCACATCGTCTTGCAGTGTTTCCAGCAACTCGGCGGTGTCACGCTGGGCCGCGTCAGCTTCGGTGATGCGGGCGACAACGGCGGCGAGGTCATCTTCCAAGGTCAGCAGTTCGGCGGCGATCTGCTGCGTCACCGCATCGGCAAGGTGCGCTTCGTTGCTCAGTCGCTCGGCTTCACGTTGGGCGTTCCCCAGCGTCTTGGACGCTTCCGAAAGGGCATGTTCGCGGTGTTTGATGTCGCGCTCCAGCCCGGCCAACGCCCCCCGGTCATCTTCGAGCGCGGCCCGCGCATTCGCCAGCAACCCCTCGCGCTCGCGAATGGTGAGATCAGCAGCATCAATGGCCTGGGGGAGTTCGCGCAACTCACGCGACCGCGCCAGCACACTATCGCCCGCGTCACGCGTGCCCTGCCCCACCGCCAGCCAGCCAGCGGGGTGGGCCATCTGGCCCGTCGGCGTCACCAGTGGGCGTGCGGCCATCTGCCACCGCAACTCCCCCGCGCCCATTGCGGCTGTCAGCGCCAAGGGACCCAGCAGCACGCGAATGACGCTCGCCGCCGCTGGCTCTGCCTGGGCATCCAGCAGATCCGCCAGCGTCACGGGCTCTGCTGCCGTCGCGGCGCGCTGGCCATTCCCCACGTGCGTGCCATTGGTTGCCCCATTAGCGCCATTGCGGCGCGGGCGCGAACTGTCGCTCCCAGTGTGGTCGCTGCCATGTGACCCACTCAGCGGGGCAGGCGGCACGGGTGAGTCGGCTTCGAGGGGCCACAGCACCAGGGCGCGTCCCACGGCAGCGGCTTCCAGCAGCAGCGCCGCGCGCCAGGCGTCATCTTCGCTGGCGGCTACCAAAGCGTTGAGGTAAGGATGCAAGGCAGCCTCGAAGGCGACCTCGTAGCGTGGGTCGGACCGCACCACCTGCGCCAGCGTGCCCAGGATGCGCGGGCGGTCGTCAGGTGGCACGGCTTCGATGGCCGCGAGTACAGCGCTGCTGCTGCCCTGGCTGGCTTCCCATTCGTGCAGCAGCTTCAGGCGATCCGCCAGGGCACGCCGTTCGCGCTGGTGGTCGGCCAAGGCCCCACGCAACGTCTCAACCTGCGCCGCGTCACCAGCGATGCGCGTGGCCAAGGCTTCGCGCTCCACCAACAGATCGCCCAATTCGGCACGGGCCGCCTCGTGGGCTTGGCGCAACGCGTCGAGTTTCGTTTGCGCGGCCCCGGCGCGCTCTTGGGCTGCTTGCGTGGCGGATTGGCGCGCGGCGAGGGCGGTCTGGCGGTCGTCGCGCCCCTTGCGCAAACGGCCCGCCTCGGCCTGAGCGGCGGTCAAGCGCGCCTGCGCTTGCATGGCGTCACGCTGAGCCGCGCGCAGCTTTGCTTCGTCGCGCTCTTGTTGCTGGCGGGCGCGGTGGCTGGCACTCTCCATCTCTGCGATGGTCGTTTGGGCGACGGTGATGGCATCCTCGCCGTCAGCGACCTGCGCCTCCATCTGCTGAATGCGCGTTTCGGCCTCAACCAATGACCAATTCATGCGACCCTGCTCGCCATCCAACTCTTTACGCTGGCGTTCCAGGCTGGCGGCGCGTTCCTGGGCGACGGCGCGGTCGCGTTCCAGCGTCTGCACCCGCGACAACGTCTCGCCGCGCTGGCGCCGCAGTTCCGCGATGGCCTCGATCAACGCTGCCCGTTCTTGGCGGAGCCCTTGCTGGTTGCTCTCGTGCGCCCCCAACCCCGCGCGCAGGCCCTCCGCGCGCCCCTGCGCGGCGGATTCGGCGAATTCAGCGAGTTCCACTTTGGCATGCACCGCCCGCCACTGATAGGCGAACCACTGGCGTTGCGCGCGGTCCAGGTCGGCTCGCGTGGTGATGTATTCGCGGGCGCGGCGGGCTTGCTCGGCCAGCGGCCCCAGGCGCGGCTCGATCTCGTTGAGGATGTCGTGCAGACGGCTGAGATTAGTGTGCGTCTGCGTCAACCGCCCCTCGGCATCGTTGCGCTGCGTCTGAAAATGGCGGATGCCCGCCGCGTCCTCGAAGAGGCTGCGCCGCTCCTCCGCCCGCGACGACAGCGCCTGATCGACCAAGCCCTGGCCGATGATGGTATAAGAGTCATGGCCGATGCGCGCCTGCGACAGCAGATTCAGCATATCTTTCAGGCGCACTTTCGTGCCATTGATCAGATAATCCGAATCGCCCGAACGGAAGGCACGCCGGGTCACCGTCACCTCGGTAAACTCCGAGGGCAGCCAATTAGAAGCATTGTCGAGGGTGAGCGTCACCTCGGCCATACCCAGTTGCGCACGCCCATGCCCACCCGCGAAGATGATATCTTCGCTTTTCTTGCCGCGCAGTTGCCGCATGCTTTGCTCGCCCAGCACCCAACGCAAGCTATCGGCGATGTTTGATTTCCCCGAACCATTTGGTCCCACAATCGCGGTGGTGCCAGGGCTGAAGTCCAAGGCGGTGCGCGCGGCGAAGCTCTTGAAACCGTGCAAATTGAGGCGTTTCAGATACACCGCGTGCCTCCTTTCCGTGGACCATTTAGAAAACGTGTTCAGTGTAGCGTATCATTGTTGGGCTGATAGCGACAATCAGGGGGGGAAAGATGGGGGATCGGACGCGCCACCAAGCAGGACCGCCATATGATACGATGCAATAAAACCCCACCCCCAAAGAGGTTCTCGCATGCCCCAACGCGACCAACTGCTCGTCAGCACGGCCTGGCTGGCCGACCACCTGCACGATGCCAACCTGCGCATCATCGATATGCGTGGCAGCGTGCAAACCACTGCCATCACCCCTGACCTCGACCAGGCGGTGTATAGCGGCGACCATGCGGCCTATGACGCCGCCCACATCCCAGGCGCGGTCTATTTGGATTGGACGCGCGACATCATCGACCCTGGCGATCCTGTTCCGGTGCAGATCGCGCCACCCGTGGCCTTCGCGGCGACGATGGCCCAGGCGGGCATTGGCGACGACACGCTGGTGATTGCCTATGACGCGCACCCAGCGGCGCAATTCGCCACACGGTTGTGGTGGGCGCTGACCTATTACGGCCACCCACGCGTCGCCGTGCTCGACGGCGGGTGGCGCAAATGGCAACAGGAAGGCCGACCCACCAGTGATGCCGTGCCAGCCCCCGTCAACGCCCACTTCACGGCACAGCCGCAACCGGCCTTGCGCGTGACGGCAGCGGAAGTGCTGGCACACATCGGCCAGCCCACCACGACCATCATCGACGCTCGCGATGCCGCGCAATTCAGCGGCGCGAAACGGCGGGGCGCGGGGCGCGCGGGGCACATCCCCGGCGCGGTGAACCTGCCACGCGAGGAATTGATGGACCCCACCACTGGCACCTTTCGCAGTGATGCCGCGCTCCACCAGGCCTTCGCCACCGCAGGTGTGCCCGCGACAGGCGAGGTCATCGCCTATTGCAATGGCGGCGTCGCGGCCACCAGCGTCCTCTTCGCGCTGGCACTGCTGAACCGCAGCGGAGCCAACTATGATGGATCGTGGAACGAATGGGGCGAGCGCCACGATCTGCCAGTAGAATAGCGAGGAGCGCGATGCAACCAACCAAAGCAGAGAACACCCAACCACCAGATCGCCTGCGGGATGACATCCGCGTCTTGGGCGATCTGGTCGGCGGCGTGCTACGCGAGCAAGCGAGCGACAGCATCTTCGCCCAGGTGGAAGCGATCCGCACC
>JACDGC010000360.1 GCA_013815535.1 Ktedonobacterales bacterium | reverse complement strand
GCCCATGGCAGCAACGTTCCCTCCACCCCAAAGGAGCGCAGATCCAGCGGGCGCTCCACGACGATATCCGGCATGAATGGCGGAAAGGGGAAATTGACGAAAGGCAGCACCATCCACGCTTCCAGGCCAACAGGGTGCAGCGGATCGTTGTGGCCAGCGGCAGCCATGTGGGCATCAGCGGCATGCAGCACGACGGGCGCACCAGACCACTCGTGCAGGTCGCGCGCTGCCCCGGCATGGTCGGCGTGCCCATGCGTCAGGACAATGAGCGCGAGATCGGTCAATTGCACACCTTCCTTTGCCAATGCGGCGGTGATCTGCTTACCATCCTTTGGCCCGCCAGCGTCCACGAGGATAGGCCGCTCATCCACGACAAGATAGACATTCGAAAGCGAGAGGCGAATGGGAACGATGCGCATACGAAATCTCCCTCTGCTGTGACAGCCGCGACCGATGTGCCATCGATGTGGACACTGTCAAGATATGTATCTATGATATACTATGCATGTGGACGCTGTCAAGATGGGGAGGGAATTGGGGATGCTTGAGGAAAAACCGTACCATCACGGCGACTTGCGACGCGGTTTGCTGGATGCCGCGTTGCGCGTCATCGCCGAAGGGGGGGTGGCCGGGCTGACCCTGCGCGAGGTGGCGCGGCAAGCCGGGGTCAGCCACAACGCGCCCTATCACCATTTCGCTGACAAGGCCGCGCTGGTGGCGGCGCTGGTGGATGAAGGCTTCACCCAGTTCGCGCAGACCATGCAATTCGCGTATGATGCCGCCGAGGGCTCGGCCCTCGATAAGATGGTCTGCATCGGGGTGGCGTATGTGCAATTCGCCATGAACCATCCAGCACAATTTCGCCTGATGTTTCGCCCTGAACTGCGCGCCAGCGATCAGTGCCTGCCCCTGCAAGCGCACAAAACCTATGAGACCTCATCGGGGTTCGACGTGGTGATTCGCGCGCTCCAAGCCGCGCAGCGTGAGGGCTTGGTCGCGGAAGGCGACACCGAGCACCTGGCGTTGGCGGCGTGGTCCACGGTGCACGGGCTGGCCGACCTCATCCTGGACGGCAACCGAAACATCGCCAGCACCACCGAGGAGGCGCTCGCACTCGCACGGGTGACGGTGGAGATCATGGTGCAAGGATTGGCGAAGCGCCCCTGAGGATGTGGCATAATGAGGAAAGAGCACATCAACCGGGGAACCACACCGCCACTATGCCAGAACTCGCTGAAGTTGAATACGTCGCCCGCCAACTGCGCGATGCCGTCATTGGCGCGCAGATCACGCGGGTGACGCTCGCGTGGCCCCGCGCCATCGCTCACCCCGCCGCCCCCGATTTCATTGATGAGGTGACGGGGCGCACCATCGAAGCCATCGACCGGCGTGGCAAGCTGTTGCTGCTGCATCTGAGTGGCGCGGGCATCCTGACGGTGCATCGGCGGATGGCAGGCAACCTCAGGCTGCTCGAGGCCGCAGCAGCCGATGAGCCCTATCTCATTGCCACGTTCGATTTGGCGGATGGGCGGCGACTAATCTACAGCGACCCGCGCAAGTTTGGACGGCTCGCCTTCTGGTCGGCGGCGGAATTGCCCGGCGCGCTGGCCGATTATGGCACCGAGCCGCTGGGGCCAGACTTCACCGAAGCCCGCTTGGCGCAGATTCTGATGGGACGCGACCGCGCCCTGAAGCCGCTGCTCTTGGACCAATCACACATCGCTGGGCTAGGCAATATCTACACCGATGAAGCCCTCTTTCGTGCGGGGTTGCATCCCCTACGCCACGCCAGCACCCTGACGCCGGCGGAGATCGCGCGGTTGCACGAAGCCATCATCGCCGTGTTGGAAATCGGCATCGCGCATGGTGGCACCACCTTTGGCCGCCACCAGGGCCTCTATGGCGAAGCCGGAACCAACCTTGACCATCTCGACATCTACCAGCACGAGGGGCAGCCCTGTGTGCGCTGTGGCACCACCATCCAGCGCATCGTCGTGGGGCAACGCGGCACACGCTTTTGCCCCACCTGCCAGCCAACGCCCGACCGCGAGGGGAGCCCTCGCCCACTTTCGCTAAAGGATGCCAAGCACCCATGACGCACCTTTACCTCATCCGTCACGGCGAAGCGGTCGCCAACGTCGAACCCATCCTCGCGGGCATGCACGGCGATGCGGGTCTGACCAAGCTCGGCGTGGCCCAGGCCGAAGCGCTGCGTGACCGCCTGCGCGAGTCGCACGAAATCCGCGCGGATGTCTTGATCGCCAGCACCCTGCCCCGTGCACGCCAGACAGCCGAGATCATCGCCCCCGCGCTGGAACTGCCCATTCAGTTTGATGACGCGGTGCAAGAATTGAATGTGGGCGAAGCCGATGGCCTATCGGTCGGTGATTTCAAGGCGAAATATGGCCTGGTCGATTTTCGCCAACAGCCGTTTCACCCCATCGCGCCGGGCGGCGAATTCTGGGGGTCGTTCGTGCTGCGCGTGGCCGTGGCGCTGGACCGCATCACGCGGGAGCATGAAGGCAAAACGGTGGTAGTGGTCTGCCACGGCGGCGTCATCGATGCGTCATTCATGATCTTCTTTGCCATGAATACGCTCACCTTCCCCAACGCCGAGTTCCACACCCACAATACATCCATCACCCATTGGGAGCGCGTCGTCGGGGACAATGGCTCTGCACGCTGGCGCATGCATGGGTACAACGATGACGTGCATCTGCGGGCGGTGGGGCGCAATGACCATGTGCAGTGGGATGACGTCCCCCCCACCGCGACCGAAGAGCGCGACCACCCTGCCGTCCCGCTTTCCCCCGAAAGCCAACACCGGGCCGACGACGCCTCACACGCCCACTGAGTGATGCCCCGCGACCACAGGCAATGAATAGCCCTCCGCAGTGGTTGCGGGGGACTCATGTGCTGGCAGATCAGCCAAGCGGGCGACATGGCGTTGCCCAGCTACCCAGGCAGGGTGGGGCAATGATGACTACTCATCATCGGCGGGGCGTCGTGCGTTTAGATCTTTATTCATCTGGCGATTCATGATGATGGCCAAGCTCAGAAAGCCCATCGAGAGCACGATGACGGACCCCAGACCCAGCACGATGAGGGTAGCATGCATAGGGCTTATTTCACCTGAAAGAAGGTTTCGTAGATGACGGCGTCGTTCCAGCGGAGCACCATCACACCAGTCCCCACCGCCGCCGCGTCCAGGTTACGCAGATTAAAGTACCCGTTGACGTTTTGGCTATGGTTTACCGCCAATTGGTAATGCGAGGTATTGCCCGCCGCGCCCCAACACCAATCAGCCGTGAGGTTCGCCGCCGCGTTCGAGGCCACCGTGAACGTGACATAGATCGTCTGGCCCACGTTGAAAAGGACGGTGTTATTGACAGGGCGGAAGTCTTTGTGGGCAACATCTCGCAGGCCACTGGTGAGCTGGGGATTCATCACATTGCCAGCGGCAGCGGGGTCGAGCGCGGGCAACACACAACGCGCACTCACGGGGAGTGAGCTGCTGCTGCCGCTCAATTCGCCACCCGAAGCAGCGTGGGGATTGGCATGGACGCGGGAGATCAAGCCAAAGCTGACGGCCAGCGCGATGAGCGCAACCAGCCCAGCGAGCAGCATAGCCCGCATTGGCATGCGCCGTTGTGGCAGCACTTTGGAATTTGGGTACGGAGGCAAGTTATCGAAGAGCGATGAAGCCGAGGTGGGCGGCGGGGGTGGCGTCAAAACGTTCGTGGCCCCATATGGGCTGGCGGGCGTCCCATAACTGGGTGCCCAGTTCTCGCCACCCGAAAGCGGCACCGGCTCAGGCAGCAGCGCTACCTCGACGGTTTTCGCTTGGCTGCCAGGGGTCACAGGGGTGCCACAATGGAGGCAGACCGCGTTTCCCTCGGTCAGCGTTCTTCCACATCCTGCACATCGCATAAGTGATTCCCCTCTCGTTGACTGCAACCATGCTATCGGTGGCATCCCTTCCCACATACAGTATATCGCACAGCGCGACAAATGCCAAGGTGGTTGTGCGCTTCAGCGCACAATGGGAAAGATGGCTGCCACAGCCCAGGCGAAGATACCCGCCATCAGCGCCGCGCTCGCCAGGCCCAATGCCCGCCCCTGTATCCTCAACCAACTGCCCAGCAACGCGAACGCGACGAAAAGCAATCCGGCGATGGGCACGACCAGCGACAGGAAAAAAAGCGAGCGATCCAGCGCAATGGCGCCAACATACCCACAGCAGACTAGCAAGAATGCGCCCAAGTGGGCGAGCCCCCCACGCCACCGGGGCTCATCGTGGAACATTCCGACGAAAAGCGCGAAAAGCGGCACCTGCGCCAAGGTGATGATGACGAAACGCCAACTCCGCAAGCCATCCACCAGCAGCCGTGCCCAGGCCGCAGTTGCCAGCGTGCCAATGGCAAGGTACAGCACGCCACCGCACACCGCCGCCACGGCCAGTTGCCAGCCCCAGCGCGCGAGCCCAGGCCACGGCACAGGGCGACGTAGCAACCGATGCACCCCCACCAGCACCAGCGCGAGCACCACCGCGAAAGAGGCGATGTAATCCGCCAGGGCCATATGCAGCCAGGTGAAGGGAGTTTGCAGCACGTCCACGTGCCACGCATCGGCGGCGAAGGACCACACACGCAACACGATGACGGTGATGACCACACCACCTGCGATCATCCCCAATTTGGCCCAGGTTGCCCGCGCTGACGGCAGAGGCCCCGCTTCCTCAGCAGCCAGCGGCGCCCCCGCCATCAGGAGGGCAATCAGCGGAAAGGCCGCCGCAAAGGCGCACAATACCCCAAGTAACGCCCACAGAATGCGCCCATCATCTGCGCGAGGGTCATAGGCCGAGGCGCCCCCGAAAGTCGCCCCGATGAACTGCTGAATCTGCCAATAGCTGCGCGCATCCGTCAGAATCGTGATGTGGTTGGCACCAGGGATGACGGCC
>JACDGC010000359.1 GCA_013815535.1 Ktedonobacterales bacterium | reverse complement strand
CGCTTTTGCAGGACGCCCACGCTTCCGTTTCGGTGCATCCACCATAAAATCGCCGAATGGGTGAGGATATAGGACAATAGCCCACATCGGCGAAGTTATGCGTCAGCAACCAGTGATGGCTCAGCCACGACAGGGACGGCGTTCACCATATCTCATTAATTGCTGCGCGAAGGGCTCATCGAGGTATTCACCTCCAAACGAGCGCGGCTGACATTCACGGTGTGCTGGCTGGATGATTCCTTTTTATCGTTCTGGGCTATCTATACGGCTGGCCAACGATAACGAAATCGTAAAACAGCTTCCGATTCCCTCAAAACTCTCGACTGCCACGGATCCCCCCATGGCTTCCGTCAACTCTTTGACCAAAGCCAATCCTAACCCAGCACCATTGGTCAGGCGATTCCCCGTCGCTTTTCCACGGTAAAACCGTTCCCAGATATGCGGCAATTCATCGGGCGCGATCCCTTCGCCGGTGTCACGGACCTGAATCGCTACCGTATCATGCTTTCGTATTGTGTTGATGACGACAAGTCCTCCGGGTGGGGTATGGCGGATGGCATTATGCACCAGATTCAGGATCACCTGAGTCACGCGATGCGTATCAACCCACACGAGAGGAAGACCAGAGGATGGCTCAATGACGACCTCAACCCGGCTATTTTTCCAGGCGAGCGGTGCAACCGTATCCCCCACCGTATGGATGATCGATGCTATATCACTCGGCTGGCAATGCAGGATCAATGAGCCAACCTCAGACTGTGAGAGGGTAAACAGATCTTCAATGAGCGTCTGCAAACGGATGGCTTCGTGTTCCATCACATCCATGTCATGTTCCAGCGTTTCTGGAGAGAGTTCGGCCTGATGCGCTCGGAGCGATTCGAGATAGCCACGCAGTGTTGCGACGGGGGTACGCAATTCATGTCCCACGCTGGCGATGAGCTGGCGTCGGTTCTGCAACAATTTCGCCACGGTATCCCGCTCGTCCCGCACTTCCTGGACATATCGTTCCAGATCGCTCGCCATGCTATTGAAGTCAGCCTGCAATTGCGCTATCTCATTTTTCCCTGCGACGGGAATGCGGATATGATACTTGCCAGCACGAATTGCGGATGTTGCGTCAACTAATTGCTGAATACGACGGGCGATGGGGCGCATGAAGAGATAGGAGATCAAGATCCAGAACGGCAACATCGTCATCAGGAATATCCCACTTAACGCCAGGATGAAGATGTCCAATAGAATGTAACTGACGACTGGTGTTGGCCCCAGACCTCCTGGATCGAAGAGCATCTCCACCACGGTAATCACTAGGATGAACACCACCACACTACAGAGTGCCGCGAGGAGTTGCACCGACGTGAGCGCCCATTGGAGCTGGCGTCGGCTCGCGATCCAGAGTCGGAGCAATCCATGCAAGGAAGGGTAGCCAATCATCATGCATGCACCATACACGATGCTCATCGGGAAAAAGAGAGCAGGCACACGAGAGAGATAGCACAGGAACAAGGTCGTTGGAAGGATGGCTAGTCCGATGCCTGCCAGTATGTCAATGACGATTCCTTGCCACCAGTTGCCATAAAATCTGGCGCGAAGAGCGCACCATAAAATGGTAAAGAGTGCCCAGTAGATGAAGACCATTACTTCAAATGTCGAGACTTTTTCTATGGAGCGCGCGCGATCATCCGCTGTCATGAGCGCACCAATCCATGCACCAACACCGCCGATCAACAGCCCCTCAAAGGAGGCGCGTAACGGATGAGCGCTGAGCCAGAGGGCCGGTATTTTGTTGCAGACGCTCCGGATCGTCTGGATTACGCGATTGGGCAGATTCATGCTCATGACTCCTGGCGAAGACGATACCCAACACCCCATATCGTCTCGACAGCATCACCGACCTCACCCAACTTTTTGCGTAAACGCAAGACGATATTGTCGATGGAGCGGTCGCCACCGGTAGATGATTCATTCCAGAGCGTCTCAAGGAGGTATGAGCGGCTAAAGACTCGCCCTGGATTGCGCAGCAATAAGGCTAACAACGCGAATTCCGAGCGACTGAGATCGAGTGGTGCTTCGCCAATGGTTGCCTGATGTGCCGCGACGATCAAGACCAGGGAACCATATCGTACTATCTCATTGGTATTGGCGGCACGATCGGTCATGAGCATCTTCCGAATCAGGTCCGCACGCCGCAACAGCGCATGGACACGCGCTATCAGTTCCCGCATGCTAAATGGTTTGGTGAGATAATCATCGGCACCGACTTCCAGGCCAACAACACGGTCTGTCTCTTCGCCACGCGCTGTCACCATGAGAATCGGCGTCGGCGACTGCTGACGAATATGCCGCAAGACATCCAGGCCATCCAATTTCGGAAGCATCCAATCGAGGATGAGCAGATCAGGACAGAGCCGCGCGTGAACCTCAATGGCACTGAGGCCATCGGCCACATGCTCAACGGTATATCCCTCGTTTCTCAGCTCACGTGCGATGACGATGGCCAGATCAACCGCATCTTCGACTAGGAGGATGGTCGCCACTCTCTTCACCCCCTTTGGCAACGGACCGGGTGTCCGCCGGAAGGTCCGGTGCCGATGCCGTCTTCTGGTGGCACCGGGCCACCCGGTTCTCGCTCTCATCATAAATCATTCGCGGTGCAAAATATATGGCATCTCTCGATCTGCGACAATGTTTTGACAATTGTGCGACGGAGTTGTGACGAATGCAGGAGATACTACAAAGCAGTGGCCCCATCAAAACATCGAAAGAGGCAACGCATTTGAACGACAATCTGCAAGCCACGCTCACCAAACTGATTCAATCCGGTTCATGGTCCAACCCCGCCTTGCACACCATCTTCACTGATTACGTCAAATATCACGTAGTAGCGGTTATTGCTGACAGTTTTTTTGTGGCCATTGTCATCCTGCTGAATATGTTCTTTTGGACGCACTGGAAGAAAACGCCTCAGACGGATACGCGCAAATGGACATTTGAAAAGCGGACCTACTTCGCTTTCAGGATAATGAGTGGAGTAGTTGGTCTGTTGATAACCTTCGTTGTTGTGGTGAATGTGATCACGCTAATACATCCCCGGCCGGGATTTTCGCTGCTCGTCGATGAGCTTGGGACACCAAAGGCCGGCACGCCAATGGCGCAACTCTACCAGTCGTTCAATACCTGGTTACAGTCGGGCAGTACGACCATGCCATCGCTGGTCCAAAGCAAGCTCGATGAACGCATCGCGTTTAATACGATAATCGTCATTGTTTCGAGCATTGTGCTGGTGGTGTGCGTGGCGCTCAGCACGCTTATTTGGCGCACCTTACTCAAGCGCTCCAGGGTACGCGAGGCAAAGTGGAGACTGCAAGAAAGGGCCCTCCTCGTCTCTGGGGTTGCTACAGTTGCCTTTTCCCTCCTCATGCTGGGGGTTTTTGAGAAATATTTGCAAGGGGCACTCTATCCCATAACGTGGACGCTGGCCTTCGGCTAAACGCAGGGGACTTCTTCCATGAATCAATGCGCGCCACCAAAATCCGGAGATCCCCGCTGGCCACCCAGCAAACGTGGACCCGTTTCGCCGATCACGCCCAGGATGCCCTGTCGACGCAGACCGATGCCTACGGGGTAAATGGCGGGGCCTACGCGACCGGCCGGTTCGAGGCGTTTGGACAGCCACTCTTTCTGCAGGGGACAACCCGCGTCTTTTGCAAGGATAGGTGAGGAGGGATTCATTGCAGCTTCCCTCCTTTTAGGCTAGATAGGGGGTCGGCGACAAAGGTGCGACGCCGGGGGCTGGCCGCCCCCCTGGCCCCCCCCCGCGCCGCCGGGCGGTTGGTCACGTGCCAGCGTGTGGCAACTCCCTGCACCGCCCGGCGGGACCACGCTGCTCCTGCACTGCTCGGCTGATATGACGACTTTTCCCAAGATCCCCCCGAAAACAGCGGCCCCTTCTGGCGATGCTTGAATGCTTGTGCTATACTTATGTCAACCAGTTGACGGTTTCCCCTACCGCGACGTTGCGGAGCCGCAGCCGACCCCTGGCCTGCCGATCCGGTGCTCACACTGCCGTCTGTCCCCCGGACCCCCGCCGCCAGTGTGTCCTGTCCCGTTCTTGCCGTGCGCCTGCCCCGGCGTGCCGCTGATCGTCCCGATGGCCCCCAGCTCCCATACCTCTTGCTGGTCCCGTCGCGGCGATCCACCGCATGCCTCAGCAGCCCATCGCTCTTCGCCGCCACATCACTGGCTCGCGCGTAGAGGGGGTAGGACATATGCTGGCCCCGGTCACGCGACTGCGCACCAAGAATTGCGAGAGCGGCATGGCGGTTCCTCCCGGTCATCTGAGCCCATCAATGCTCTCCATCTGGTAGTGCTGGCGAAAGCCATGCTGGCGACTTTCCGTCTTCGTTGGTTGCTGGTCTGCCACTGCAGACCAGCATGCCGGAGCAGACCCAGAGACATCGCTGCGACTTAGCCGACGATCTGCCAGGTTCCCGCCTGATACTGCAGAAGGACGATGGGCTGATTCACATCCGCTGCACCGTTTGGTGTGGCGTGGATCCCCAACGCCCAGCCGTCCGTGGCGGTGTGCATGGCAATCGTGGTGAAGGCGATTCCCGGCGGGGTCTGTACGACCTGCCAGGTGCCGTTGCGATCGTGCAGCAGATACCCCGGCTCCTTCGTATAATTGCGTGATTGATTCGGCAGCACCGCGGGAGCGAGGATGCCCCATCCGTCGTGCGCCGTACGCATCACTAAATGCGCCACAGAATATGCCGCCGATGGCAGGGAGATCGCTCCCCCCGGCAGGGGAGTCCATTGCGTGCCATCATAGTGCAGCACCGTAGACGTGGGGGCACGCCCGGGAAGGCTCTCGTTGCCCAGAGCGAACGCGGCGGTCACGGCCCAGCCATCCCCTGGTGCGGTAAAGCTGAGGTCAGCAAAAACGGGGTGGTCTTGTCCACTGAGCGTGTACCCC
>JACDGC010000358.1 GCA_013815535.1 Ktedonobacterales bacterium | reverse complement strand
GCTCGCTGGGAACGTCACTACGTGCGGGAACGGTTGCAGTCACGGTCGGCTCCTCTTTCGCGAACGGTGCATCACCCCTGTGTGATGCCCATCATACATGCCACAGTAATCCATGCCAATGTTGGGTTTGTCAAGCGGACGCGATGTTGTGCTGCAAAGACGCCCACGCGCGGCGCTGGGATGGGCGCTCGCCCTGGACTGCTTCACCCGCGATAGTTCTCGAATTGCAACGGAGCGGGGAAGTCGTGCTCGCGCAGATAGGTGATCACCGCTTGCAGGTCGTCTCGGTTCTTACCCGCCACACGCACGGCGTTGCCCTGGATGGAGGGTTTGACTTTGGGGAAGTTGTCGCGGATGAGCTTTGAGATCTCTTTGGCCAATTCGGTGGTCAGGCCACGTTGCAGCGTCAGCTTCTGCCGCACGCGCCCCCCGGCGGCCTCTTCCATCGTTTCTTCTTTGAGGATCTTCAATGACAGACCGCGTTTGACCATTTTGGATTCCAAGATGTCGCGGACGCCGCGCAGGGACGTTTCACTGGCGGTGGTGATGGTGAGGCTCTCTTTATCCTGGGCGATGTCGGTCTTGGTATCTTTCAGGTCATAGCGCGTCTGCACCTCGCGGCGCGTTTGATCCAGCGCATTGACTAACTCTTGCTCGTCGAAGTCCGAAACCACATCAAACGTGGAATCCCCGGCCATGATCGTGCTCCTTTACTGGTGCTGGCCAGTGCCAGCGCATATTGTGTTATTGTATCACTCGTGCGCCGCATGCATGCCTCAGCCGTGTGCTATACTGCATTGTCCATTCAGTCCGTTTTTGAGGCAGATGCACGCATGATCGAACGTTACACCCGGCCAGAGATGAACGACATCTGGTCTGAGAGCAATAAAATCACCACATGGTTTCAAGTGGAACTGGCCGTCTGCGAGGCGTGGGGGCGCGAAGGCGTCATCCCCATGGCCGATGTCGAAAAGATTCGCGCAGTCGGGCTGAATCCCGAGCGCATGCGCGAGATCGAGCGCGAGTCGCATCACGATGTCATCGCGTTCTTGCGCATGCTGCAAGAGCAACTGGGCACAGAGGGCCGCTTCATCCACCTGGGTCTGACCTCATCGGATGTGCTGGATACGGCGCTGGCGTTGCAGATTCGCCAGGCAGGCACTGTGCTGCTGGCCGCACTAGAGACGCTGGTGACCGACACCGAAAAAGTCGCGCGGCAATATAAAGACACGCTGATGGTGGGGCGTACCCATGGCATCCACGCTGAGCCGATGACCTTCGGCCTGAAGGTGTTGCTGTGGGTGGACGAACTGCGCCGAGCCCGCACTCGTCTGGCCACCGCGTTGGATGAACTGCGCGTTGGGGCGATCTCTGGTGCGGTGGGCACACACGCCACCGTGCCGCCGAGCATCGAGGAATATGTCTGCGAGAAGCTGGATCTGCGCGTTGCGCCAATCTCGAACCAGATCATCAGCCGCGACCGCCACGCGCAATTCATGACGGCGCTGGCGTTGGTGGGCGGCGTGCTGGAGCAGATGGCGTTGGAGCTACGCCACATGCAGCGCACCGAGGTCAGCGAAGCCTTCGAGCCATTTGGCGCGGGGCAACAGGGGTCCTCGGCCATGCCTCACAAGCGCAACCCTGAACTGACCGAGCGCGTCTGTGGGCTGGCGCGCGTGTTGCGCGGCTATGCCGTGACCGCGCTCGAGAGCATGGCGCTGTGGCACGAGCGCGACATCAGTCATTCCTCCGCCGAGCGCATCATCATCCCCGATGGCACCACGCTGCTGCACTATCTGCTGTGGTTGATGCACACCGTGGTTGCGGGTCTTGAAGTCAACCCCTATCGCATGCGCGACAATCTGGATCTGACGCGTGGCCTCATCTACTCGCAGCGCATCCTGCTGGCGCTGGTGGACGCTGGCATGGGGCGGCAAGAAGCCTATAAACTGGTGCAGCGCAACGCGCAAAAGGTTTGGCGCGGCGAGAATGACAATGCCTCGTTTCTGTCCTTCTTGCAGAGCGACCCTGATGTGACATCCATCATCCCCGCTGATGAATTAGCCGCCTTGGCCGATCCCGACTATTACACCCGTTTTGTCGATGTTTCATTCGAGCGTCTGGGATTGATTACTAAGGATTGACCTTCACTGATGGGGTCCCCTCCGTCGCACGGCGCGTCCACAGCCAACTGTGTACGCGCCTTTTTTATGCGGTAATGTGGGGCTTGTGTTCACTTTGTTGATCTCCGCATTTGGGTGGTGCCTGATAGACAACCTCATCATTTAGCGGTAAACTGTGAAAGCCGTGCATGGGAGCGCGCTTGGCTATCTATGCAGAAGGAACGTCTGAAATTGCAGGATGCAGGCAATTACTCCGTTTTGGAGGGTATTCATGGCTGTTGTCCTGCTCGTTGAAGACGATGCCGATTTACGCTCAATTTTACTGCAATCGTTGCCTTATTTTGGGCAATTCGCGGTTGTAGGTGCCGCCGACGGCATTGCTGGCCTCGAACAATGCCTTGAGATGCATCCCGATTGCCTGATCATTGATGTGAAGATGCCTGGTCTTGATGGTTATCAACTCGTGCGGGCATTACGCGGCGATCCACAAACTGAGAGCATTCCCCTCATCATTCTGACTGCCCTTGCCCAAGATCAAGATCGCTTCACCGGGCTGGCGGCGGGTGCTGACCGCTTCCTCCAAAAACCCATCAAGCCGCAAGAATTGGCGCGCATCGTCGAAGATGTTTTGCGCATCGACGCCATCGAACGCGCGCAACACTATGCTGGCCTGGCTCAGCAAGAGGAGCATGGTCATGAGTGAATTCGTGTTGGATTCTGCCCAATCGGCGCGGCAGCTCAACCTGGAACGGGGCATTCGCCTCGCGCGAATCACGGGACGTGCCTTCGTTCCAGCCATTACGCTAAGTTGGTTGTTGGCCTTGCTGATGGTGCATCTCCCGCCCAGCAAGATGGCGGTGTTGACGGTCGGTGCCACTGGTGCGGTTGTTCTGCTCGTCGTAGGCGTCTGGCTGGCGGAACAGCGCCACGCCGAATGGGCGGCACGCTTCATCATCACTGGCACCCAACTAGCCGCCACGATATTTCAGTTTGTCTGGGCCTGGGAACATGGCATCGATGGCGTGGTGCTGGCGCTCTTTCTCGCCCAGACGATTCCGATCGGATTGGCCAGCGCGCTGAGCGGCCCTGAATTGCTGCGCAACACGCTCATCGTCACCATCTGCATCATCACAGCGGTCTTTTTGAGCGGCGAACTGTGGTTTCACTCGACCTTAACGGGTTCGGTGGCCTTGGCAACCTGGGTGCTCGTCGTATTTTTTACGACGGTTATTGCCGCCTTACTCTATGGCGGTGGCGTCTATTATGCCCAGGCTTTGGCGGAGCTTGGCACCATTCGCACCGCCTATGAGCGGGCGCAACGCCTGGATGAACTCAAGGATCAATTCATCACACATGTCAATCATGAACTGCGCACGCCGATCATGACCATGCAAGGTATCATCGAATTTTTGCAAGCGGCTCGCAAGACGATGCCCGCCGAACAAGAAACGCAACTGTTCGCGCAAGCCAGCCGCAATGCGGATCGCTTAGTCGAGATGCTTTCCAGCATCTTAGATGTGCGCAAGATCACGCGGGAAGGTCCCCTCAGTCAGGCTGAGATGATTGATCTGAGTGCGGCCCTGAAGCAGGCACGCGAAGTGGTGGATCCGCTGGGCCAGCGCGCTTTTCGCACGAACGTTGCCCCACATCTGGCCGCCTGGGCCGACCCTCAGTTGGCGCAGCAAGTGTTGGTGAATCTGCTGAACAATGCCCTGAAATACTCGCCAGCGAGTTCGCCCGTGGAGATCTGGGCGCACCCGTTGCCCGAGGGAGGCATGCCCGAAAAGATCCAAGTACACATCCGCGACTATGGGGCAGGGATTCCGGCTGACCAGATTCCGCTGCTGTTTCATCGCTTCGTGCGGCTGCCACGTGATATGGCATCCAACATCCCAGGCAGCGGCATCGGCCTCTATCTAAGCAAGGCCTTCACGGAAGCGATGGGGGGGCGCATCTGGGTGGAAAGCGCGGGCATCCCTGGTGAGGGCTCGGATTTCATCCTTGAACTGCCCACGGTGGAAGCCGCCACCCCCATCACTGCCGTGCGCGCAAGACCACGGCAGCGACGGAATGCCCGCTAGCGCTGGGCAACTGAAGAGTCACGAGCACCCTACCATCCATCGGTAGGGCGCTCGTGGTGCTTAGCTATTCTTTGTGGGCCGTGGTGGGGCCATGCGCCAAGGCACACGGCGTGTGCCTTCCCATGACGTGGGGTCGGTCAGGCCGCCGCAAAAAACGCCGAGAAGGCACTCCAAAGCGAGCCGACCGTGATGGTGCTGGCGGCACCCACATCGGTGCCAATGGCGAAGATGTGCAAGTGCCCATGCGTCGGTGCAGCGGGGAGCGTGATGCTGCGCAGGGTCTTGCCATCGGGCACGGTGACGTGTGCAACATAGAGCATGGTTGCCTCATGCCGCGCGCCATTGGCGGTGTTATGGTATGGCATTGTGGCGGCGATGGAATTGCCGTGGGTCAGATGCGTGGTGCCGCCATTCAGCGTCCAGTCGTCCAAGTGCAGGGTGAAGGGCTGTGTCGTCCCATCCGTGAAGACGAGCAGCCCCTCGCCGCCAGCGGCTTGCCCGGTGGCCGCGCCCAAGAACCCCACGGTTCGCACCCCCTGCGCATTGAGCACACCAAAGGGTTGCCCTTGTGCCAGATAGGCGTCGGCTTGCCCGGGGGCCTGGCTGGGCCAGCGGAAATGCAGCCCGGCGCTGGCGATGTCGGCCCCAGGGATGAAGCCTGCCGCAGCAAGGGCCTGGGCCGAATAGCTGTCGTTATAACCATCCAGATTGCCCGTGGTGGTTTGGTCATCACTGACGCCACTCGTGTTGAAGCCATGTTGGGTGATCAAGATGGGGT
>JACDGC010000357.1 GCA_013815535.1 Ktedonobacterales bacterium | reverse complement strand
GCCAAGACGAGCGCTTTTTTGGAGTGGACTTCAACGTCTTTGGTGCGCGTCTCGAACTTGACCCGCAGGGTGGGTGGGACGAGATAGGCACTGACGACCCCAATGAGTTTGGTGGCGATATCGGCGATGTTGGCCATGCCGATGTGCTCATCGCGCGAAAGCAGATCGTGCGTGGCGGCCATGCCATCGATGCGGCTGATGCTTTCTGAGAGCACGCGCGTCGTTTCCTCGGAGGTCGTGCGGCGGCGTTCCATCCGCAAGATCGCGGCGATGCTGAGCAGGTTATTCTTGACGCGGTGATGCATCTCTTGCAGCAGGTGCGACTTCATCTCCAGCGAGGTGCGCGTCTCTTCATACAGGTGCGTGCTCTCGATGGCGATGGCCGCCTCGTTGGCGAATGTTTCGACCAACCGCGCGCCGATGCCCGGTTGCATGTGGCGCTCGGTGCGCACCAGATGCATCACGCCCTTGACCAGCCCTTTGCTCAGCAATGGCACGGCCAGTGACGAGTGGATGTGCGGCATCTGATCCGAGAGATGGCGGAGGTAGCACTCGGGATTGGTGTGCATGCAATCAATGCCCCAATATTGCTCGCCCCCCTCGGCGGCGTGGCCAACGCAGCACTGCCCCACCCGCAGGCTGGTGTCGCGTAGCGAAGGGGCGTTCATCTCGCTGCGCGAAGCGATGCGCAATGCGCCGTCGTTTTCCAGCAGGAAGATGGCCCCCGCCGTCGAGCCACTGATCTGCACGGCCTGCGAGATGATCATCTGCAACACGCGCACCAGATCGAAGGATGTCGCCACCGTGGCGGAGACGCTTTGCAGCATGGCGATATTCGACATTTGGCGCAGCCGCGTTTCCTCGGCGTGGCGATAGATCTTGCTATTCTCCATGCTGAGCGCCAGTTGCCCCGCGACCAATTCGAGGAAGGCGAACTCCTCGGCGCTGAGCACCAACGTGGCGCGCTTCAGCAGGGTGATGGCCCCTTCCAGGATGGAGCTTTCGCCGCCAAAGCAGATGATGGGCATGACATAGACGCCTTGGTATTCGCGGCCAAACATCTGCGTCTCGATGGGCGGGATGGTCCAGTCATGCAGATTGGGGACGCCATCGGGCACGGCACGCTGCGCCACCACCCCCGTGATCTGGTCGCCCAGATGGATGATGAAGTGGCCCGCGACCTCATCGGGCGAGGCGCTGATGGCATCGAGCGTGAGTTCGTCGTTTTGGTTGTCATAAAGGAAGATGGCGCACAGGTCGATGGGCAATTCGTCGGCGATGATCTTGGCGGCGGTTTCCAGCATCTCGCCGATGTTCATCGTCGAGTTCGCGACGGTGTTGATGCGCTGCACCGCGCGCAATCGCCGCTGTTCCAGTTGCGCGCGCGCGCTTTCCGCCCGCGCCAGCGCGTCGCCGCCCGCTTGAAAGCCACGTGCCAGGGTGGTGATGACGGTGCGATAGGCGGTGTGCAGGGTCATGTGGGTCGCATGTTGCACGGTGGCATCATCCAGGCAGGTGGTGACGGCCTCTTCCAGCGCGAAAAGTGCATCTTCGAGCGCGGCCAGGCGTTGGTCGAAGCGTTCGCGCGTCATGGCAAGGTGGCGGCCTTCAGCCTCGATCTGGTCCAGATCGGTGGGTTGCACCGCCTGCATGCTGAGGTCCAGCAGCACTTGCACGGCGGCGCGCCCTTCGGTGTTGGCTTCGCCCAGCGTCGCCAGCGCTGTGGCCTCCAGGGGAGCACGCACTGCGCTCATCACCGTCGATGTCTCATCCATTGCCACGCCCATCGCTTTCTTGCATGTCATATTCATATTGTAGCGCATGTGTGGGGGCAGGTGATATGCCGGGGCGGGTGGATGACAACGTGACCGGCGTGTGCACGGCATGCGTGGCCCCCCCCTCCGCCGCAGCGTCAAATGCTTGGTATGGGTGCGCCAGCCGCCGCGCCATGCATGATACAATAAGGGCGAATTTGATCACAGGGGGCAGCGATGGCGATTGAGGAACAGACCCTGGGCGCATGGCTCGATGCGCTGGCGAGTGAAGATCCCGCCCCTGGTGGTGGCGCGGCGGCGGCGATGTGTGCCACGCTCGCGGCGGCATTGGTGAGCATGGTGGCCCACTTCACCATTGGTCGCAAGCGCTATGCTGATGTCGATGCGCACGCACGCGAGTTGCTCACCAGCAGCGAACAAACGCGCAGCATGCTGCTGCAATTGGCCGAGGCCGACGCCGAAGCCTATGGGATGGTGGCGCTGGCCTATCGCCTGCCCAAGGGTACGGAAGAAGAAGTGGAGCGCCGCCACAATGCGCTGCAAGGTGCCTTGACTCAGGCGACGGAGGTGCCAGTGATGATTGCTGAGGTCGCGCGTCAGGTGGTGCAGATGGCCAACCTCATCGCCAAGATCGGCAATCGCACGGTGCTGACAGACGCGGGCGCGGCATCCTTCATGGCGATGGCGGCGATCAGCGCGGCGGGGCTGAACGTGCAGGTGAACCTGCGCGAACTGCATGACGAGGTGCGCGGCCACGCCTTGCAAAAGCGCCTGACCGCTGCGATGGATGGCGTGGGTGAATTGACCAACGAGACGTTGCAATTCATCGCGGCCCGCATGAGTGAGAAGTAACCATCAAAAGTAGTGGAGGCAGCGACGTGAGCGCGGCGATTCTGGATGGGCGCGTCTTCGCGGCAGAGATCGCGCGTGAGCTTGGCGAGCACGCCACCGCGCGCCAAACCGAGCTTGGTTACACGCCGACGTTGGCCATCGTCGTCGTGCGTGACCAGATCGGTGATAGTGCCAGCGACGTGTATGTGCGCCAGCTACGCCGCACCGCCCGCCAGGTCGGCTTGAACAGTCGGCTGGTGGAATTGTCAACGCGCAGCACTCCCACCGATGTGCTGGACGCCATCGCGCGGCTGAATGACGAGCCAGCGGTGCATGGCATCATCGTGCAATTGCCGTTGCCGCCGCACCTGGGTCGCGATCTGCTGCTGGATGCCATTGCCCCCGAAAAGGACGTGGATGGCATTGGCGCGACCAACGCGGGCAACCTTTTCCTCAATTTGCCAGCCAAGGTGCCCGCCACCTGTGCGGCGGTGATGGAATTACTTGATCGCACAGCGGTGGTGTTGGATGGTCGCCGTGTGGTCATCGTGGGGGCCAGCGCGGTCGTTGGTCGCCCGTTGGCGCTGATGCTGCTGCGACGCGACGCGACCGTCAGTGTTTGCCACATCTACACCCAGGATCTGCCCACTTTTACCCGCCAGGCTGACGTCCTCATCGCGGCGGCGGGCGTTCCCCGGCTCATCCGCGCGGAGATGGTGCAGCCAGGTGCGGTGGTCATTGATGTTGGCATCAACGTCTTGGCGGATGGGCGGGTGGTTGGCGATGTCGATTTTGAGCCAGTCTGCTCGGTCGCGGGGGCCATCACCCCCGTCCCTGGTGGCGTAGGTCCCCTTACGAATCTGATGGTGATGCGCCAGACGCTGGAGCGCATCACTGCCTAGCGCGCCGCTGGCTTAGGATGCGGGGTGGGTTTGGGGCGTGCCATTGCCGCTTCTAGCCGCGAAGGCGGTGCGCAGCCAGTCCGTCGCGAAATCGATCAGGTCGCGTTGGGGCAGCAGCCGCGCGGTTGCCGCCCCAATCGGGCCAATGTGGGCGATGTCTGCGTGGGCCTGCTCAAAGGCTGCGCCGATGGCGGCGAAGTCATCCGTGTCGCCATCGATATCGTGATAAATCTGCCACACGCGCTCACCTGCTGTGTTCAACAGCGCCGCCCCCATGGTTTCACGCGGATACAGATCGGGGACGCGACATTGGGCAAGGTGCAGAGAGGTGTTGACGTCATAGCCCACCCCCAGCAACAGCACCCACCCAGCCGCGTCATAGATGGCGCGCAGCGGCGAGCCTTCGCCCAGCCCGTCCTCCAGTTGGTGCGTCGCCAGCAATGCCGCTGCGTCGTGCCCGATGGCCGCGAATGAAACGTGGGGATGCTGGCTGCGCACCGCGCCGGGCCACGTCCGCACCATCTCGGGGAGGGCTCCCATGCCCGTCGAAGGCGTCAGAAGCGGATCGAAGGCGGGCATCTCAGCGCGAATCTGGGGCCACCACGCCGCTGGCACGGGCGGATGTTGCCACGCGGAGGGCTCCGAATTCTCGCCCGTTTGGGTGGGCACCACCAATGTGCCTGTTGGCCCCAGCACATCCAGCAAAGCCTGCACCACGGCCACCGCGCCACCGCACACCCAGCCCAAGCTGCGGAGGGACGCATGCATGATGACGGTCATGCCCGGCTGCACGCCTAATGCGCGTAAGTCAGTGCCCAGGCTGGTGCGGGTGCACAGCGTCTCGTCGTTCATGGCTTCTTCCTCCTCGATAGGCAAAACCACGCGAACTGACGAAGCAGCCACACTTCGGCGGTTCGCGTGGTCGGTATCGGGTTCCGCGCTGCAATCCCCTAGACGCGGACGATCTGCGCGGCTTCGTCGCGCAATTCGCGGCGCAGCACTTTGCCCGTGTTGTTCTTGGGCAAGGTGTCGCGGAAGGCAATGCGTTTGGGGGCTTTGAAGACGGCCAGATTGGCGCGGCAATACTCGATCAATTCCGCCTCGGTCGCCGACGCGTCGGGCTTGAGCACGACGAAGGCAAAGACCGACTCGCCCTGATAGGCATCCGGGGCTTGGACCACAGCGGCATCAGCCACGGCGGGGTGACGGAAGAGGGTTTCTTCGACCTCACGCGGATAGACGTTGTAGCCGGAGACGTTGATCATGTCTTTCAGACGGTCGACGATGTAATAATAGCCGTCGTTATCCATGGTCGCCAGGTCGCCGGTGTGCAGCCAGCCATCTTGCAGCGCTTCGGCGGTGGCATCGGCACGGTGATAGTAGCCCGCCATGATGTTCGCGCCACGGCAGATCAACTCGCCGATCTCACCAGCGGGGACATCTTGCCCGGTGGTGGTGTCGATGAGGCGCACCTC
>JACDGC010000356.1 GCA_013815535.1 Ktedonobacterales bacterium | reverse complement strand
ATCCAGCGCAGTTGGCTGTCGCTCGTGAGTCGCCGCCAAAAGGTCGGCCAATCCATGACGATCTCTTCGAGGGTGTGGCCGACGACGATGGGCGCGAGCGCGGTGATGGCCGCGCAGATCACCTCCGTTCCGCGCCCGATGGTAAAGGTGAGGCCATAGCCGGTGAGCGGCCCGTCCGTTTGCACGCAAACATACGCTGCCGAGTAGTCAGGGTCGGGATGCATCGCGTCGGAACCCGCCAGCGACTCTGATGTCGGGAAACGCAGGTCATAGGGCACAATGTTCCGGATGGTGGTCATAGGCGTGGCGTTCTCGTTTCTCTGGCGGTGTGCGCTGGGCGCAGGATTGGGAATGGGTGCTGGCCCGCAATCCTGTGCAGGCCAGCACCCCGCGCGTCAATACACCTCGATCTCGGCGAATTGCAGCCGGTAAAAGTTGGTGTCGTTCGGATTTTGGCGCAGGTTCGTGCCCTGCACGCGCACATATTGCGCGGTCTGGCTGGTGAAAGTGAAGCTCTGCACGCCGCTGGGCAGGGCATACCCCGTCCGCGTCACCACGGTCGTCCAGTTCGTGCCATCATTCGACACGGCGATGGTGAAGTCGATGGGGAAGCCATATCCCGCGTTGGCACCGTCGTCGCGCGGATACAGATCGACCCGGCTGAAGGATTTTGCTGACCCGAAGTTCAGCGTGACCCATTCGGTGTGGTTGCTGCCCGTGCTGTTGCTGCTGGTCCAGCCATAGGCACCGCTGACGGCGTGCCGTTGCCCGTCGTTGACCTTGGCTTTGGCCCAATCACTGCTGCCCACATCGCTGCTGGCCGTCACCGTCGCGCCGCTGGCAAAGTTGGTGCCGCCACTGCCCCCGCTGCCATTGTCGAAGGCATCGACCTCGATGTAGTTGTTGGTGGCGGCGGCGTTGCGATCGCTGCGCACGACGATCTTGAGGGTATGCGAACCATTGCTGAGGCCATTCTTGGTATAGAGCGCCCGCACGCCCCAAGTGGATGCATAGCAATCGACGGTCGCGTCGGGGGTGCCGCTGCCATCCAGATAGACATCCGCTTTGCCATGGTCTTGGCCGCTGATGCCATACCATGTGACCCCCGTGCCGGTGAAGCTATATTGCGCGTAGCTGCTCGCCGTGGTGGTGTAGTGGTCTGTGCCACCATAGTAGGCACTGTTGGCGATGGTGTTCCACGTGCCGGTATAGCTGACGCTGGCACTGGTGTCGTCGGTCTTGGGTGGCGCGGTCACGACGGTGATGATGCCCAACGCATCGACCTCGACGAAGTTGTTGGTGGCGGCGGCGTTGCGGTCACTGCGCACGACGATCTTGATGGTGTGCGTGCCGCTGGTCAGGCCAGTTTTGGTGTAGAGCGGCTCTTGAGCGCGCCACGAGGTGTCATAGCAGTCGATGGTTGCGTCAGGGGTACTGCTGCCATCCAGATAGACATCGGCCTTGCCGTGGTCGGTGCCCACGACGCCATACCACACGACCCCTGTGCCGGTGAAGCTATATTGGGCATAGGCCCCGGCGACGGTGCTGTAATGGTCCGCGCCGCCCGAATACGCGGTGTTGCTGATGGTGTTCCACGTGCCGCTATAGGTCGCGCTGGTGTCCTCGACCCGCGTCCCCCTGCGCGCCGCCTTCAGCGCCTTGAGCTGGTTCAACGTCGCGGTCCCGATGAGCGTGTCTTGGTAGGCCGAGGCGTTATAGGTGAAAGCCCCCTGGTGTGCGGCGATGTTCGTGGCATAATCGATGACTGATGCATCCGAAAAGCTGGGGGAGGGCGATCCACTGGTGAGCACCCAATTGTTGTTGTCCATGGCGATGAGCGTCTGCCATTGGGTGCCGCCCTCGCCCGAATAGCGGCTGCTGGGCAGACGCGACAGATCGACCGACTCACCCGCCGCATAATCCTCGATGCCCTGGCCGGTGGTCGAGTTCCAGGTGCCCTGCCCCTTGAAGTTGAAGGTGACGAGGCGGTTGGCGTTGCCCGCCCGCAGAGCATTGGCATACGTGGTGAAATTGTACTTGCTGCCATAGCCGCCATCGAAGCAGTTATCGACCCACCAACCATCGAGTTTGGTGCCATAGCGATTACCGATCTCCGTGACGAGATCGTACTGCAACTGCGCGAAGGCACTGGGGTTGCTGTTCCACTGGCTGGCGGTCTGCCAGGACGGGTCCTCACTCGTGGCGATGGAGGGGTAGTAAAACATCAGCTTGATGCCGAGTGGATGGATGGCATTATAGATGTCGCTATACAGGTCGCGCGTGCAGGTGCGGCCAGAGATGACCGAATCTAGCTTGGCGCTGGGGAAGGCGAAATATTGCTGAGCATGCGAGATGGTGAAGAGCAGATAGCCCGCCCCCGCGTCGCTCAACTGCTGCGCAAGCGTATTGACGTTGAAATTATTGACGGCGGTGCAGTACGCGGCTGGGCTGCCCCCCGTGCTGGGGATGGATTGCGAGGTCCAATGCATGGCGACGCCATAGCCTGCCCGCGCCATCCAGTCGGTCGAGACGACCGGGTTGGCCCGCGCGACTTGCGGGTGATGGGTGATGACCAGCGCCGATGACAAGACGAAGAGGCCGACAAGCGCCAAGCACAGGCGGCGTGCCCAAGGTGACGAGTGAATGTGGATGTTCCGTGCCATGAAATGTTCCTCCGCAGACCGAGGTCATGACGAGCTATCATTGCTCGCCAGCTTCCACACATACACGACTTCCCAGATCCCTACCCACGATAGGGATCATTCAAGTGATGGAGCGATGAGTGCCGTCCCTAATCGGGCGGATTCGTGACGAAGCAGGCCACCTGCTGCTCAGGCTGGGCGCGCATGGGAATAAGCGGCGGCGTCTCGCGGCGGCAGCGTTCGGTGACGAGCGGGCAGCGCGACGCAAAGGCGCAACCCGGTGGTGGGTTTAGTGGGCTGGGGATCTCTCCTTTCAGTTCGATGGGGGCCGCACCGCCCGCCCAGCGCGGACGCGGCACCGACTGCAACAATGCCTGGGTATAGGGATGCTGCGGGTTGGCGAAGATCATGGGCGTGGGGGCCGTCTCGACGATCTTGCCCAGGTACATCACCGCGACCGCATCGCTGACATAGCGCACCGCCCGCAGGTCATGCGAGATGAAGAGATAGGTCAGGTGCAGCCGCGTCTGCAATTCGCGCAAAAGGTTCAGCACCTGCGCCTGAATCGAGACATCCAGCGCGGAGATCGGTTCGTCGGCGATGATGAGTTCGGGGCTGGTCGCCAGGGCGCGAGCGATGCCGACGCGCTGCCGCTGCCCGCCGCTGAACTCGTGCGGGTAGCGATTGGTCAGGTCGGGGTTCAGCCCCACCATCTCGCACAGCGCCGCCACGCGCGCGGCCAGCTCGCTCTTCGTAGCCAGCTTGTGGATGAGCAACGGTTCGCCCACCGTGAAGCCGACCGTTTGGCGCGGGTCCAGCGAGGCATACGGATCTTGAAAGATGATCTGCATGCGCTGGCGCAGGGGCCGCAACTGGCGCGCGGGCAGCGTGCAGAGGTCCTGTCCCTCGAAGAGGACTTGGCCGCTGGTGGGCTTGACCAATTGCAGCACCGAGCGGCCCACCGTCGATTTGCCGCTGCCCGACTCGCCCACCAGCCCCAACGTGGTGCCGCGCGGGATGGTGAAGTCCACCCCATCGACGGCTTTGACTTGCAGATGGCCACCCCACGGCAGCGCGCTCCGCGCCGGACCAGGATAGTAGGTCTTGAGGCCCTGCACCCGCAGGAAATCCGTCGGAGGGGGCGTCATGCCGCCACCTCCTGCCAGTGCCAGCACGCGGATTGCTGCCCCGGTGCCACCTGCACCAGCGGCGGCTCTTGCTGGCGACAGACCTCCGTCGCTAGCGGGCAGCGCGGCGCGAAGACGCAGCCAGCGGGCAGGTGCGCCAGATCTGGCGGCAGACCGGGGATGGCGCGCAGCGGCGTGTCGCGGTCCTGGGTGGCGTCGAGGGTCGAGCCGAGCAGCCCGTGCGTGTAGGGGTGGCGGGGCTGGGTAAAGACCGCCTCGGTGGGTCCGCTCTCGACCTCGCGCCCCGCGTACATCACCACCACGCGGTCGCAGATCTCGCCGACGACGCCGACATCATGGGTGATCAGGACGATGCCCGCGCCCATCTCGGCCCGCAGGCCCAGCAGCAGATTCAGGATCTGCCGCTGCACCGTCACATCCAACGCGGTGGTTGGCTCGTCGGCCAGCAACAGGTGCGGGTTGCAGGCGAGCGCCGTGGCGATCATCACGCGCTGGCGCATCCCCCCCGAAAACTCGTGGGGGTGCTGGCGCATGCGGCTGGCTGGCGAGGGGATGCCCACCAGATCCAGCAGTTCGATGGCGCGCTGCTGTGCTGCGTTGCCTGACATCCCCAGGTGGATCGTCAGCGGCTCCATGATCTGCCGCCCCACCGTCATCGTGGGGTCCAGCGCGGCCAGAGCATCTTGGAAGATCATCGCCACCCGCTCGCCCCGGATGCGCCGCATCTCGCCCTCGCTGAGCGGCACCAGATCCAGGTCATCCACGCGGATCTGCCCCGTGATGCGCGCATAGGGCGGCAACAGGCGCATGGTGGCGAGCGCGGTGGTGGATTTGCCGCAGCCTGACTCGCCCACCAACCCGACGATCTCGCCCGCCGCCACCGTCAGCGACAGGCCGACCACCGCTGGCACCGCGCCGTCGCGCGTGGCGAACTGCACCCGCAGATCGCGGATGTCGAGGACCGGGGCGGCGGCTGGCGTCGAATTCGTCATATGCACGGCCTCAACGTTGCCGAGCTTTGGGATTAAGTGCGTCATTGAGGGCGTCTCCCATGAAATTCGTCGCCAGCACGACGACGGCCAACACCAGTCCGGGCATCGCCACCAAATGCGGCGCGCTGCGATAGCGCCCGATGCCGTCCGAGATCATCTGCCCCAGGCTCGCGCCCGGTGGCCGAATGCCGATGCCCAAGAAGCTCAACGA
>JACDGC010000355.1 GCA_013815535.1 Ktedonobacterales bacterium | reverse complement strand
ATTGCCAAGACAACCTGACCAAAGACGCAAGCTCGCCCTATCGCGTGCAGCGGGTCACAGGCAACGAAAACAAAGTGCTGATCGAGGGCAACACGGCGGGCGCACTGGGCACCTGCTTCGGCGGCTTCACCTTCGCGGCATGGTATCCCATCACCCCCAGCACCAGCCTGATCGATGCGCTGGGCGACTATGCGAAGGAACTGCGCGTCGACCCCGATGGCACCCACAATTACGCGATTGTGCAGGCTGAAGACGAAATCGCCGCCATCGGCATGATCACCGGGGCGGGCTGGGCAGGTGCCCGTGCCATGACCAGCACCAGTGGCCCTGGCATCTCGCTGATGACCGAATACGCCGGGCTCGCTTACTTCACCGAGATCCCCATCGTCGTGTGGGACATCATGCGCATGGGACCGAGCACCGGGCTGCCCACGCGCGTCAGCCAGGGCGATGTGCTGCCGACCTACTTCCTGGGCCACGGCGACACGCGCCACATCGTCTTGCTGCCAGGCAGCATGCAGGAATGCTTCGACTTTGGTTGGCAATCACTGGACCTCGCAGAGCGCCTGCAAACCCCCGTCTTCGTGTTGAGCGATCTGGACCTGGGCATGAACATCTGGATGACGGATCAGTTTCAATACCCCGCCAAGCCGCTGGATCGCGGCAAGGTGCTGACCGCCGCCCAGTTGGATGAAACCAAGGGCTTCAACCGCTATGAGGACGTGGATGGCGACGGCATCGGCTATCGCACCATCCCCGGCACGCCCAGCAAATACGCGGCGTACTTCACGCGCGGCAGCGGCCATAACAAATACGCGCAGTACACCGAGCGCGCTGAGGAATGGGAAGCGAATCTGGACCGCCTGCACCACAAGCATGAGTTCGCGCGCACCATCGTCCCCCCTCCTGTGATCGATGAAACTGAGGGTGCCGAAGTCGGCATCATCGCTTATGGTTCGACTGACCAGGGTATGGCCGAAGCGCGCGTCTTCCTCAATGAGCGCGGCATCAAGACAAGCTATCTGCGCATCCGCGCCCTACCCACCACGGAAAGCATCCACACGTTCATTCGCAAGTATCCGCGCCTGTATGTCGTCGAAAATAACTATGACGGGCAGATGCGCAAGATCTTGCAGACTGAGGTGCCCGAGCGCGCCAAGGATCTGGTGCAGATTGCCAAGTGTGACGGTCTGCCACTTTCCGCCGAGTGGATCGCCCAGTCCATCCTGAAAGGGGAACAGCGCTAATGTCCATCCAAGAACCTCCCATCAAGGTCAACGCGCACGGTCTGACGCGCGATGACTATAAAGGCCGCCCCTCCACGCTGTGCAAGGGCTGCGGGCACGACTCCATCTCGCAGCGCATCATCTCGGTGTCCTACGAGATGGGGCTGGACCCCACGCGGGTGGTCAAGCTTTCGGGCATCGGCTGTTCCAGCAAGACGCCCGCGTATTTTCTGAACCAGTCGCACGGCTTCAATGGCTTGCATGGACGCATGCCCTCCATGGCCACGGGCGCGATGATGGCCAACCACACGCTGACGGCGCTGGGCATCACAGGGGATGGCGATGCCATGAGCATCGGCATTGGCCAGTTCAAGCATCTGATGCGCCGCAACATCCCCATGATCCTGATTGTCGAGAACAACGGGGTGTATGGTCTGACCAAGGGACAGTTTTCCGCCACCTCGGACCTCAACCAGGAACTGAAGTACGCGGGCCGCAACGAACTGCCCCCCATCGATGTCTGCCTGGAATCGCTCGTGGGTGACTGCGGCTTTGTGGCACGCAGCTTCGCAGGTGATCCGCGCCAGGTGGAAGAACTGCTGAAAGCAGCACTGAGCCATCGTGGCACAGCGGTGCTGGACATCATCAGCCCATGCGTCACCTTCAACGACCACGACGACTCCACCAAGAGTTATGCGTATGGCAAGGCCCATGAACAAGTCATCTCTGACTTCGGCTTCGTGGCTCCGCAGGAAGAGATCTCGGTCGATTACGAGCCAGGCACGGCGGCGGATGTGACGATGCACGACGGCTCACGCGTGCGCCTGCGCAAGTTGGACGAAAAGCATGATCCGCGCGACAAGTTCGCCGCCATGCGCTTGCTGATGGAAGCACACGACAAGCAAGAGTTCATCACGGGCCTCATCTACATCAATGAGGAACGCCCCACGCTGGACGAACTGGAGCATCTGCCCAAGACCGCCCTGGCGCAGCTCCCCATCGACAAACTGCGCCCCTCACCCGAGGCGCTGGCCAAGGTGATGCGCGAACTGTAAACACATTTACGAGTATGGGAGATGCATTTCCCATACTCGTTTCATTTATAATCTACTGAAAAAGCACTTCTTGTATCCTTCTCTGCAACTTCTTTACTAAATCCCGCTTGAATTCTATGGCAAAAGTAAGAAAAAGCCCTAATTTGCCTCTGTTCTCGTAGAAACACAAAATAGTCGGTCCCTCGTTCATTATTTGCGACACCTAGCGACATCGCCCATATTAGTGCAGGAATAAGGGATTCTCTCCTCCGCTTCTTTAACGCAGGCCATTTGACAATTATAGAATCACCGACGAATAAAGGTGCTTGAGTTTTGACCCACCAAGCGGTGGGATATTTTTGATCGATGAACTGGCAGAGAGGGTAAAGATAAGGATCATTCCGCAAAATCTCCTCCATTTGTGTATCTGACACCCTTTGTTTACTCATAAATTGACCAATATATTGAGCCAAGTACATTCGCACCGCTGCCTTTTGCTGCTCTTTTCTTTTAGGTTCTATCGCTTTCAAGACAAAAGGAACCAATCCTGCATTAATAGCATCATTAATGCTCAAAGTCTCATCTGCCCAAAACTTCTGAGCATTTTCCCAAATCTCATCTGCTGTTAGGATTGTTGCTTCCATTACCACAAAACCTTTGTCGAAAAATTCGGCTAGAGTCGCTGGATTTCTTTATCACAGACGATCAAGCACTAATATGATACTATCATGAAAAAGCAATGATTTTGGAAAAATCTATCATGGTACTATAAAACTAAAGTAGTGGTATCAAACACTTGTACTATGCTTCTTTGCATGTTATCATCTTTGCCAGATAGAAGCAGCGTATCACTTTTGCTACGCAGGAGAGCCGCATGCCCAAGAAACGCACGCAAGACTTCCATCTGTTGCCCATCGAGGAGCAGCAGGAACGGATCGCCCGCTTCCTCACCCGCAAAGATGTCCGTGTGGCTAACCGGGAGCTTGCAAAATTGGTACTTGAATGGCTCCTTGTCCGGTCAATCAGCGACCAGGAATTCATGGAGATGTTTGAGGCGGCGGGACACGAGGGTGAGTATCACGAAAAGCCAAACATTACCACGGGTCGGCGAGTATTCCTACAAGCCGCAGAGCTTCCAAACATTGTCAAGCGGCTCGAAGATACCCCCCTGGACTACATGGGCGCACTCGAACTGAAATTCGTCCTTGAACGTATCATGATGATGATTGAATGGCTCCAAACCTCTGAGAGAGGATTGATGGAGGATGCGATTGCGCTGTATCAAAAGGCGGGAGAGGTGATTCGCCAAAAAGTGTTCACCGAAACGGGCCATTACCCTGAGCAATTTCCTATGCCACATGGTAGAATTACAGGGAGTGAGACATCCAAACAGTTTCAATTGACGGATCATCAGCCACCACTTTTTTAAGGGGCATGTCATGGCGGAGACTCAGCTATCTTTCTTTGACGCTGATGCTGCCCGTGAACACGAGCGCAAGCAAAAAGATATTGAACTCAACGCGTTTATTCTCAAGGTTCTGGGTCCTAAAGGGGCTAAACGCTGGCACGAAAAGAATGCCACGTTGCAAGCTAAATTGGACGAAATTCGTATCAAGCCATTGCGGCCAGACCTTCAAGCAGCCGTTGATCGTACTCGCGCCAAAGTTTTAGCCGCGACCAAGCCGCTCACCAATGAGTTCGCCCAGCTGGGTATCGCGCAAGGGGCGACGAAACGCGAGATCAAGAATGCCTATCGGCGGCAGGCGCGCAAGCTGCACCCCGACGCGGGGGGCGACGATGCCGCATTCAAGCGCTTGCATGAGGCGTATCGCCGCGCCCTGGCCAGCGTGCGCGAGTAAAGCGGCAGAGAGCGGGTTATCCTGCGGTAGTCGCTGGCTCCTCCGGCTCGCCCCCATGCACGTAATCGCCGCTTTTCCCGCCCGACTTGCGCTCCAGCCGAATGTCGCCAATGACCATCGCACGGTCCAGCGCCTTGGCCATGTCATAGATGGTGAGGGCGGCCACGGTGACCGCCGTCAGGGCCTCCATCTCTGCCCCGGTCTGCCCCACCGTCGTGACGCGCGCGGTGATGCCAATGCGCGCTGGAGCCTCAGCGAAGGTGAAATCGACTACCACACTGCTGAGCATGATGCCGTGGCAAAGCGGAATCAGGCGCGGCGTCTCTTTCGCCGCCATGATGCCAGCCACCCGCGCCACGGCCAGCGCATCACCCTTTGCCAGCGTGTGGTCGCGCAGCGCGGCCAACGTGGTGGGAGACATGGTGATGCCCCCCGATGCCACTGCCACGCGCGTGGTCGTTGCTTTGCCACCCACATCGACCATGTGTGCCTGCCCTGCCGCATCCACATGGGTCAGGGTAAGTTCTGGTGTTTCCTGTGCCATCAGTGTTCCTCAACTTTTCTTTGACGGCTTCATCATATGCCAAATCGCGCGGACTATGCTTGCCCCAGGCGACCTCTGCATGCTACAGTGATGATGGGCACATCGCCGCAAAGAGAGCGCATATGGCGAACTATCTGCACGCCGCAGAGGCGTCCGTTCCGGCATTCCTTGATGAACTACGCAGGTGGGTGGATATCGATTCTGGCACCTTCGACAAGGCGGGCGTCGACGCGGTGGGAGCACTGGTGCGGGGCCGCTTGGAGCGCGCGGGCTTTGCCGTGACGGTGCAGCCGCAGCCAGACTATGGCGATTGCCTGGTGGCACGGCGCACAGGCACAGGGC
>JACDGC010000354.1 GCA_013815535.1 Ktedonobacterales bacterium | reverse complement strand
CTCATGGGCTGACCTTCGGCCACCGCTTGCACCAGACGTTCTCGCAGGTCATGGGAATAGGCTCGCATACTTCACTTCCCGCAGAATGTATGCCTGATCTACTTCTCTGTAAGTTGCTCTAACAGACTCGCCAGGAAGATCCGGTCATTCACGGCGCGCTGGGCCTGCTCGGCGGTCATGGCGAGGTCATCACTGGTGGGGGTCGCGCGTGGGCGTGTTGGGGGACCTTTGGTGGGCAGACCCATATGCTCGGCCCAAGCGTTTTCTAGGCCAATCGCACGGGCACGAATATGGAAGGCTTCACGTTGCCTGGCTTGTTCCACGTAAGCCCGCAGCGTCGGTTGCTCCTGTGCCATGAACTCGCTGGCGATGACGTGATTATGCAGATGCCGCGCGCCATTGTCCGAGAGCAGGTGCCCTGGGTCTGCTTTGAGCAGGTCATAAGCGGCTTCCCACGTGGGGGCATTGGCATAGGCGAGCATGGGCCGCAGCATGGGATCGGTGTTAGGCATAGTTATTCTCTTTCGTTGTGATAAAATCGTGAATGAGGCAGTGATGCACCCTGTTGTAGCCCAAGTATAGCATCACTCCATTACAAGCGAGACTACGCAGAAATGGGGACAGGTGCCAGCAGCATCAGCCGTGCACGCCAGGTAGTGGCTAGCTCAGGCGGCGCTGCGACGATCCAACGCTGCATGATGGCCTGCGCGGTCGGGGTACAGAGCAGCGCTGCGTGTTCTGCCAGATATGCCAGACTTTGCGCATCGTCGGTCAGGTACAGCCATACTTCTAGGCAAGCAACAGTTGCCTTGCTGCATGCGCTGGCTGTGGTGGGAGAGAGAACAACATCGGGCATCAAGGGGCACCTCGCAAAGAAGAGATGGGCAGTGCGGCACATCCTCAACGGGTGTGGTGAACTGGTACCCCAAATATGCCCGAAAAGGCGCGGAAAGATTACCTCACTCGTGAGTGAGGTAGCATGCGATGATATAATTTGATGTCTTAGTAATAAAGCGTCTTTCCAATAGCCTGTCATAGGCGATATGATAGATATGTAAGAGCCTATCTGCTCATAGTTTGCCTGCTACGACAAAGAGGTGTCGATTGTCTCTCGCTATACCATCCTCGGAAAATGTACAGGCTCGCTGGGCTACCATCATCATTTTTCTCTGCAATGGCATCATGGTTTCTTCCTGGGCCACACGCATCCCTGCCATTCAGCAGCAGTTGCACCTCTCGCCTGGCATCTTAGGGCTTGCACTTTTTGGTGCGCCTGTCAGTGCCGTGCTGACCATGCCGCTGATAAGTTGGCTCGCTTCACGACTTGGCAGTCACATTGTCACGAGGTGGGCTTCCCTGGCGGCATGCATTGCTTTGCCGCTGCCCGCACTTGCTTCCAATGCGCTATGGCTTTTTCTCGGTGTCGCGGCGCTAGGGGCCACCACGGGTGCTATGGATGTCTCGATGAATACGCAAGCGGTCACAGTTGAGCGAAAGATACAACGTTCCATCATGTCATCTTTTCATGGCTTCTTTAGCGTTGGGGCTTTGCTTGGTGCCATCATCGCTGCGGGGGCGGCGGCGATTGGGTTGAGTCCACTTTTTCATCTCGTCGTGGTTGCCGTCATTCTCGCTGTAATTGTGCTGCTCGCTTCCTTATGGCTGCTGGCAGATCACCATCCTATTTCACCGGAGCAGCGGTTCTTTGCTTTGCCGACACGGCCTATCTTCGCCCTCGCGGCGCTCGCGTTTTGCAGTCAATTCGCTGAAAATGCCATCGGCGATTGGGGCGCAGTCTATCTGCATACGGGTCTGGCGACCTCGCTCAGCGTGGCTGCGGTGGGGTATGGAGCCTTTGCGGGCGCGATGATGCTAGGGCGGCTCGGCGGTGATGCCTTCACCCAGCGCATCGGTCCGCGCCGCGCTGTCGTCGTGGGCAGCAGCGTGGCTGCCGTCGGGGTTGGCGTTGGCTTGCTGGTTCGGCTGCCATTTGTGACGATTGCGGGGTTTGCCTGTTTCGGCTTGGGGTTTGCCGTCCTCTTTCCCATCGTCATCAGCGCAGCTGGGCGCATGCAAGGCGTCACCTCAAGCCTAGCCCTCACTGCGGTGATGACGAGCGGTTACACGGGGATGTTGATTGGACCTCCACTGATCGGTGGCTTGGCCTCGGCTATTTCATTGCAAGCGGCTCTAGGTATCGTCGTGGTTTTCTGCGTCGCCATTGTATTTTTGTCCCCCGCAATACCGCCGCAGCATGATTGATTGCTAAGACGACAAGAGCATCTCGCCAAATTCGCGCACTTTAGCTTGCTTTGCTTGGCCTGCCTGCACCATTTGAATATACAATGCATTCAGCCGCCCTGGACCGATGGCGCTTTCGATTTGCTGCGAACCTCGCAAGCATTGCGATGCAACCGCAACGGCTCCCTCTATGTCGCCAATGGCCCACATGGCATGCGCTTGCATCGCCTCAATGTCAACCTGCCATTGCAGATTGTCGCCTTGCTCATGGCTCAGCGTGTCTAAAGCATCGACGCTCGCCTGATAGGCATCATGATATTTCTGCGCTGCCATAGCAATAATCAAGCGATGATCATCATAAACGGCCTTGGGGTTCGTGATCATTCCCACATAGATTTCCGGGTCGCTCCCCGATTTATTGCGCGCCTGATAAGCGAGCCGCTGTGCGTCCGTATATCTGCCGACATAGGCCATCGCTTCACCTGCGATGAGTTGTGCTTCTGCCCACAGGGGAAATGATGCATGCTTAGCAACCTCAAGGAGAGCCTCGGCGTTTTGCAGTGCCAGACTCAATCGCATCTGATCAAGCAAAAGCAAACTGCCATAACGGTGGCGCGCTGCCGCTTCTAAATCGGCGCTGCCGATCTCGCTAGCGATTTCGATGGCCGTCAGATAGTGTTCCTCAGCTGCCCCATAATTCTGCCGATTACGCATCAATCGCCCAAGTAAGATATGTGCGTCTCCCAGCAATACCTGAATCGTTTTCTTTTGGCTGTCTGGCGTCGTTTGCGCTAACCGTGATAGGCTCACGATTCTGCCATAGGCTTGGGCGGCGACATAATCAGTCGTGGCCCCCTTTTGTGCTGAATCAAGCAAATGCCACGTCGCCTGATTGTCCTCTATCAGCAATTGGATATGCTCAGTAGGCAGCTTTTTGTTGGTATGTGGCTTTATCGGCATCATGGGGAATAGCGATACTGCTCCTATGGCTCCTACCGCACCAATAGCCCCCTTGATGGTGTCTCTTCGGCTTATCGTTTCACTACGTGCCGTTGGCTTAGGAAAAATGATGCTACGCTCTTGCTCTAAAACCTGGGCGATACGCTCTTGCGTTTCGATGTCGATGCGACCACGAAATGAAGCCGTTTCATAGCGTTGCAGGGTGCTCAATCCAATATCAGCTTTTTCAGCGAATAGTATTTGGCTGAAGCCGAGACTTTTGCGAAACTCTTTAATGCGATTTACTTGCTGCATGATGGCTCTCCTGCCACCTCAGATGTGAGGGCTAATCGAGGTTTTTCTGAGGGGTTCTGCTGTTTCTGAATACGTCTTGCATGGCATACTCGATATGCAGGCGAGGAAGCGTAATTGGACGATTTGACACCTCTAATTATAGTTCTTCCCTGCACTGCAAACAAGACAATAGAAGCTATTGTGCCTGATTCACAGCAGATTTGGGTTTCGGCCCTGGCTTACGAGGCGAGGCGAGGTAGCGCTTAAGCGATTCCTCAAAGATGAACCAATAGTTACCAACTTTCATCGCTTCAATCTGGCCCTGGCGAATCATCAATCCGATGTGGTCGCGGCTTAATCCTGAAAGCTCGTGGGCTTCGGTCGTCGAGAGGAGATTTTTCCCGTCGGGTGATATAAGCATCAGACACCTCTCGACTATGCGAAATATTCACTTCACACTATAGCATTTCAGGATTCAGGCTACTAGGGTTGAAATCCATCGGGTACTCTGGTATAATAGGGGGCAAGGGATGGCAGAATCACGACGCGGGCGTAAGAGCCAGTCAGATTACAAAGTGTTAGTTGGCAAAGCGCTAACACTTCTCGGTGACCTCTTTGCCTTAGATGAATTTCCCATCCTGTCCCAATTACCGGCGGTCGAACAATGGGCAGCGGCACATCATCACGATTTGCTTCCGCATGGCAAAGGGCTGCGCGCCTTATTACAACATGCGGTCGCACTCGTCATCGAGAAAATCGGAGATGAGGAAAGTGGGACATCGGCTCGGCTGGTTCAGTATTTGCAGCTGCGCTATCAGCAAGGTCTTCTGGTAAAAGATATTGCTGAGCGATGGTCGCTTTCTGCTGAGCAAGTTTGGCGTTCTTCAGGGCGGCGGGCGTTGGAACTGGTCACCGACCAATTTCTCGAAATTGCGCGATGTTCCGACCAAAAACCGAAACTGGTAGCACCCGATCCTCGTCCTCAGAAATTACCTACAATTGGGTAGGTATTCGGGACGAATTGCGGGAACATTCGGGTACGTTTACAATTGAATTCATCGAGTGGGCATAAAAAGATTGGACCTCCTGCTTCGCAGTGGTCCAATTTGAGGCAAAAAGTGAGGCGTGGAGCCACGTGGTCGGGGTACCCGGATTCGAACCGGGGACCTCCTGCTCCCAAAGCAGGCGCGCTAGCCAGACTGCGCTATACCCCGTGACATACTCAGTATATTCGCTCATAGGAGCATCCGTCAAGGGGAACCGACACAGAAACAGTATGTTGGGGGCTTTTATCATCTTCACACCATGGCATTGCCCATCTTTGCCGACTTCCTCAATCATGTGAAACATCGAAATCTTCAGGCGGACGGGCAACAAGATCGAAGGGATGATAACCTTTGAATTCGCGGCTGAGATAGCGTTTACAATCGAAGTGGACAACGAGCCAGCAGTACAATTCAGTTGTGACAAAAACGGCGTCCCACGGCTTGCTATCGTCCATCGTCAATGTCTGGTTGCAGACAAAACAATGGGCGA
>JACDGC010000353.1 GCA_013815535.1 Ktedonobacterales bacterium | reverse complement strand
GGGCATCGATGGCGTGGCCCATGTGCTGGGGCAGATTCCCTGGCGCCCCGAGGTCGTCATTTTGCCCGATGGCGGCGCGAACATGCAACTGGTCACCGAACAAAAGGGGGTGTTGCGTCTGCGCCTCGAAGCCTTTGGCACGGCGGCGCATGGTTCGCGCCCCTGGAAGGGTGACAGCGCCATCGACCGCCTCTATCGTGGCTATCAAAAGCTGATGCGTGCCTATCCGCATCCCGTCGCTGAGGATGATTGGCGGGTCTCGGTCAATCTCAGCGAGTTGCATGGCGGCCTGACGCCCAACTCGGTGCCCTGGCGCGCCGAGGCCACCCTCGACATTCGCTATCCGCAGACGACGCCCACGGCCGGGGTCGATCTGCTGCGTGCCATCCAGCGGCGCTTGGCGCCCCTCAACATTCAAGCGCACTCACAAAAAGTGGTGGCAGGGTTCGTCTTAGATATGACAACCCCCGCCGTTGACTGTTTGCAAACGGTGTCGCGTCACATTCGCCGCGCCGACCTCACCCCCAGTCGCGAATGTGGCAGTTCCGATGCCCATTATCTCGCCCAAGCGGGCGTGCCCGTGCTGATGTTTCAACCTGACTGTGACGAATGGCACGGCGAAAACGAGTGGATCAACCTTGAATCACTGGCAACCTTTCGCAGCATGTGCCTCGCCTTCGCACGCTCATGGATGAGCCGCCCCCGTGCGGCTGCCCCCCTCGTCGCCAAAGAGCCTCTTTCGCTGGCGCAGTGAAGTGCGCGAGCGAGGGGCCCTCGTCGGCGGGTGGACGTACAGCGCCTCAACCCTCACGGAAGATATCAGTATCTTGGCCCCCAATGACTTTGCTCGACGTTTGATTTTCGCGCATTGCCACTGAATGTTCTTCAATCGTATTCTCATCAACGCTGAATCGCATGATGCGAGTCGTTCCTTTCGTGGGGGCGACATCCTTATACGTGGCCAACAACATTTTGCATGGGTGGCTCAACACCCTACGCAAAGCAGATTTCACCCTTATTCCCAGAGAACACCCTATTTCAGGACATTATGAATAAACCTTGCGCAAATGGCGCGAAATGTCATCAGGCTGGGGATATCCACCCACTCGTCGGGATTGTGCCAAAAAGCGCAAATTGGCTGGAAGATCAGCACAGGAATGTGTTTGTGGGCGAAGTGACGCGCATCAGAGCTCCCTGCCTCCTTCACCAAAGGCAATTCATTGAGCCCTAGCTCAGCGACGCTTGCTTGCAGACGCTGAATCCACGGCGAATGGGGGGAGATGAAATATGGCGCGGCGATCACCTGTGCCTTGGCTTGGATGCCCTGTTGCGCGAATTTGCCAATGATGCGCGTGAGAAGCCGATCATTGTCATCCGAATAAGAGGCGGGGTAGCGCAGATCGATGGTGGCTTCGGCACGCATGACCAAGCCATTGCGACGTGTTTCCCCGTGAAGTTGACTGATGGTCACGGAAGGGCGCCAATCGTCCTCTGCTTTGATGGGCGGATACATGCGACGGATTTGATGAATGGTAGCATAGAGTTTCTCGATCGGGTTATCTTCTGCCATCGCAACGGGAGCAAGCACCTTCGTATTGCGTTCGAGCACCGCATGGATGATATAAAATCCCTTTTGTTCCAGCACCAGTTGGAGGCCAGCCCCCCCATCAGGTAAAATGACAATCTCTGGCCGCCAATCGAAGACATCAAGAAGATGTTGTGCGCCCTTGAAGCCGCCGATCTCTTCATCGGTTGTGAGGAGGAGTCCAACGCCAGGGATGTCGGTTTGCTCCATCAGGTCCAGCATGGCGGCGATGGGGCCTTTCATATCGGCGGCTCCCCGCCCTTGCATATGATCCTGTTCATCGATGGTTGCGCGGAAGGCGTTTTCATAGCCCGCTTCGACCACATCGAGATGCCCACAAAAAAGGACACGCGGCGGCGCTTCACCGGACACTAATAAGAGTGACGGACTCCCCTGATTTTCATACCATTGCGCTCGCAGGCTGGGATTCCGAAGCATGGCATGATCCCTGACCCATTCGACACATTGGTAAATCTGTTCCGTGTTGCCTGTGACGGTGGGAAAACTGATGAGATCACGAAGGATCTCCATCACACGCTCTCGGTCTGAAGATTCTAGCGTCATCGCTTGCGTTGCTCCTTCTTCATGCGCTACAAGAGCCGCTCGGTTCCCCAAAAGGAAAAATTGGTTTATAGTATGGCAATGGAGTGTAGTGTGGGCAACCATTTCGACGGTCGCAATTGGCAGCAATGCATGATATGTTCTTCAGTTTGAGGATCACCATATTCGATGCTACCATCACCATCAACCTAGTATAACATGAACACAAGATATTCTTAGAGGGAGCCATTGAGATAACAGCGCATATAGGACCAATTTCTCTGTTCGCAAGTTTGCTCATTGTGTACTATCATGCGTAAAAATCTTCGCGAACGATGCGTCATGACTTGCTGCCCATGTCATCTGCGGGCCAAAACCGCTTGGCAAACATCATAAAAGCAGCCCCTGTTCCTTCAGAGGAACAGGGGCTGCTTCGCGGCGCTCTGGTGTTTATTTTTTGGGCGTCGGGGTGGGGAAGAGGCTGCTGCCATCGCCCACTTGGTTGGCTGGAGGCGGGGTGATGGTGATGCCGCTATTCCACGCCGTGAAGATCACGGTGGCATCCGAGGCGATTTGTGAGTTCGTGGGGGTAGGGGTGGCTGGGGTGGGTGTCGCTGTGGTGCTCCCCATCAATGCCGCCAGATTGCCCAGATTCGCCGAAAACTTCACCGTCAATTTGGCGGGAAAGTAGGTGTCTTGCTGGAACCAAAGATCCTCGGTCACGGGCGTCACCGATGCACCCGTTTGCGTGGCGATGGCTGTGGCGGTCGCCGCAATGCCGGGGTTCGGCGTGGCCGATCCGCTCAAGCCCGCAATGTTCAGCGTCCCTTGCAGGTGCCAGGTGTCTTTGCCATTCACCTTCTCAGCACCGATGAGCTTGACGTTTTGCACGTGGCTGTAATCAAGCACGGTGGGGATGGGTTGGCCAACGGGGATCTTGATCCATGGCGGGCCGCTGGTGGTGGGTGGCGTGGTGGGCGTGCCCGTGGTAGTGGTGCCGATGCTGCTGAGCAGCCCCGCCAGATTGCCCACATTGGCATAGATGTCCGAGCCGTCGGTCAGCACTTCGATGCTATTTTGCGCGCCGAGCAGCGGGATGGTGATGGTCACATCATTGCGCACAGGGGCCTTGGTGAGCTTGCCGTTGCCTGTGATATCCAGGGTGGTTGGGAAGGCGCTGGTGGTGGAGCCCCCCAGATTCGCCGTCATGTGGTCCGTGAGGGTAAAGGTGGTGTCGGTGAGCTTGGCATTTTTGGCATTAGCCAGAATCTCGCTGGCGGTGGGGGTGGTGCTGCGCGTCTTGGCGTAGGCAACGCCCGCGACGATCAGCGCGATCGCCACCACCGCTGCGACGACGCCCACCAGGATGGCCCGTACTCCCGCAGGGTTGGTCGTTGCCCGCGCCGAGGCGGGGGTCGCCACGGGGGCGACATCCGGCGCGGCGGGCAGGTCGGGTTGCGTGGGGACGATATCGCCAGCTTGCCCATAGGGCGTGGCGGGCGACTCATCGCCATTGATTGGGTGGTTATTTGGGTCCATAACGAATCACGATCTCTCTCAAGTGGCTAGCGGCGAGGCACCATGCCCCGCCGAAATGCTTGCTGATCTGATTCTACCACCGTTGGTCCACCAAAAAAGGTGCGGATTTCACAGTCAGAATGGCAGGGCATCGTCGTGCTGCCGCGTCAACCAGAGCAGAAACTGATAGAGCGCGAAGAGTTCGACGCCGAAGGGGAGATACCCCATGAAGCCCAAGATGGGCATCTCGAAGACCTTGCCGAAGCCGACAAAGGGTACGGTGTAGCTCCATTTGGGCAACGACCAATAGTTCCACATCTCCCAAAAGAAGCCACAGGCCAACGTTGCCAACGCCAGTGCCGCCACGAAACGTCTATCCCGCGCGACGAAGTGGCCGATGGCCGAGCGCCGCCCCAAGGCCGCATTCACGGCATCGAGCAGCAGCATGGGGCCGACCCAGATCAGGCCAAAGGCATAGTGCGGCCAGACCAGCGGCAAAGCGATGGCGAGCACGCCGCCCGCGAACTCAGCGATGAGCGTGCCACGCGCCACCTTGGGTTCGGGCAGCCCGCGTGCCAACCGTGGGCGGAAAACGGGGAAACTGGTGAAGAGCGCGGTCATCTCCATCACCACGGGCAGCACGGTGCTGAAGCACAACGTCGCCATCACGTTATAGGCGAGGGGCGACCAGGTGAGGCCAAAGGGGCGATCCAGATGATATTGCCAGTTTTGCACACGGGCGTTGAAGGCTTCGAAGAGCCACCAAAAAGGGACGGAGAAGACGAAGAGTTGCGCGAACTTCCAGGGCTGATCATGCAGAATAGACGCGCCACGTCGCCAAAAATTGAGCCCATCGAGCACCAGAATGAAGCCAAACCACAGCGTGAAAAATCCCAATCCCGACAGGGGATGCGTGGGCAGCCACGCCCCCACCCAACTGGCAACGAGGAGCACGAGGCCAGCCCAGCCCCAGCGAGGAAAGCCACGTGCGGGCGTGGCCGCCTCATGCTCAGTCACAGCGGCGGCGCGCATTGAAGGCAGGGTGAACGTCATACCGTTGTCAAATTCCTCTTGATGCTATCTGCCGCTTCAGTGCCCGCAACCGTGAGCACGGTCAAATGCGGCGTATTTTCTAGCATACCATCGTTGATGGCTGCCCGACCACCCAGGTAGACGTGCACCTTGCCCTGGCTCAGCAGTTGACGCGCCAGGGCAAGGGCGCGCTGCTCGTTCGCGGGCAAGGTGACCGAGAGGCAGACCACTTGGGGGTGCAATTCTGTCACAAAGCGCAGCAGCGACGTTTCTTCGATATTTTGGCCAAGGAAGGCGACACGCACCCCGCGCCGGCGCAAAAAGAGCGCCAGCATGAATG
>JACDGC010000352.1:3778-5020 GCA_013815535.1 Ktedonobacterales bacterium | reverse complement strand
GAGCACGGCGATGCTGGCTCAGGCAGCTCAGCGTGTCGGGGATCAGGCGCAATTGATGACCTGGAACCTCAACGATCCTCCCCCTGCAGCCCTCGTTACCCTCGCGCCATTAGATATCATCCTTTGCACCAATGTCCTCCATTATGTGACCAACCCGCAACACGCCATGAAATATTTTGCCCAACTGCTTACACCAGGGGGAACGGTGCTCGTTTCAGATTATATCCGGCACGGGTGGTGGTGGCCATTGTTTGAGGGCATCATCCATCTCGCTGACCAGGCACATCATCGTACCCTCACGGCCTCAGCGATCGAGCGCATCACAACCCAGGCAGCGTTGACCGTAACCAAGACACTGACTATCAGCGCTGGGGGACCGTGGCATGGCGTCTTAGTCATGGCAACGTTGCGGGAAAGGGCCTCGTGAAGGCAATAAGTAAGCGAGATGCCCCTCAGTGCGGGCAACGATAAGAAAATTGTCGATGGACAACCGCGCGTCATCGTTTAGCCAGTTGCGGCTGGCCGAGTTACGGGCGTCAGGGTATCGCCCTGCTGCCTGGGCGCACTTGCTGCGGGCATCGTGGGGGCAAGCGCGGCAGACGGCCCACGCGCACCCCCACCTCGTGCGCGACTGGCGGCGGCTGGCTGCCGTGCTTGGCGTGCTGCCACTGGGCCTTGCGGCGGCCAGCCTGCGACGCACTAGCACTAGGACGACGTTGCGGCGCCCCTGGCCGCTCGTGGTGGTCACGGCGACCCAGTTGGGCGATATCTACGTCCATCTGGGTATGCATCACCAAGAGATGGGAGCGATCCACCCGACCTTGGGACCCGCGATGCTGCTCACGACCATCCGTGGCTGGGTCGGCGGATGGCTACTGACACGCTTCGTCCAACACCAACTACTCAGCGATGAGGAGATGACCTTTGCGTTGGCGGCCATCCTCCTGACGGATCTCGGGGATGGTCCGCTCGCGCACCATACCGCCCGCCATCCGCATCGGCGTTGGCGCTCTCACGCGGTCTGGCCGGGATCGGCAAAGGTGTGCAGATACACCAGCGCGGCATCCAGCGCGATGCGTAGCGGCTGGGCCGACTGATACGTCTGCGCGAGCAACAAGCCGCCTTGAATACTCGCGAGCACGGCAGTCGCCATCCGGGTGGGATCAGCGGCGGCATCTAGCTCGCCGCGCGCCTGCATCGCCCGTAAACCGCGCTGCACGTGCCCTTCCCATAGTGTGAAGG
>JACDGC010000352.1:0-3768 GCA_013815535.1 Ktedonobacterales bacterium | reverse complement strand
AGGTCGCTGCGCGCGGCTTCATCCTGGTCGGCCAGCTCACTGGCCAGCGATCCCAGCGGGCAGCCGCCGCGGCAGTGCTGGCGTTCTTGAATTGCCACCAGCTGAGCAAACCACTCATCAAAAGCTGCCCACGAATCGAGTTGCGCCAAAATCGGCATTTGTGCATCGAGCACACGCACTGTTTGCCGTGCTATGACGGCCTGCACCAGCCCACGCTTGTCGCCAAAATAATGATACAACTGGCTCTTACTGGCTCCGGTCGCGGCCAAGACATCATCCAGGCTGGTACCACCCACGCCCTGTGTCGCCATCAACGCTGTTGCCTGCGCCAGAATATGCTCGCGGCTGGCGCGGCCACGCTCGGTCTTCGGTTCGGTCGTCATCTCGTTGCCCATGCTTCGTTGTTTGCCATCATCAAATATAGCACATTCTGTCATTTCCTCAGAGTGGACCAACTCGTTCAAATTCATCTCACTAATATGGACTAGTTAGTCCAATAAGTGCTATCATCTTGATTTGTCGTATCGAAGCGGCCTCCCATTCACCATAGCAACAGAAAGCATGAGAGGACAATCCATGCGCTTATCCAACAAGACCGCGCTCATCACTGGCTCGACATCAGGCATCGGCCAAGCCATCGCCGAAGCCTTCGCACGCGAGGGGGCGCGGGTACTGATTACCGGGCGCGACGAAGCCCGTGGCCAGGCCGTCGTCCAAGGAATCACATCCGTAGGCGGCCAAGCGAGCTTCATTCGCTTTGAAGCCACAGATAACGCTGAGATCCACCGTTTAGCAGAGGCTGCCACAGCCGAGTTGGGGCATATCGATATCTTGGTGAATAACGCGGGCATCTTCACCGCGGGCCAAACCGAGGCAACCGATGAAGCGACCTTTGACGCCATGATGGCGACGAATGTCAAGGCCCCTTACTTCCTAACGGCCCTCATCGCACCACAGATGGCCGAGCGCGGTAGCGGCAAAATCATCAACATCACGACCATGGTGGCCCATGTTGGCACGCCGGGCCTCGCCCTGTATGGCGCGACCAAAGCCGCGCTGACCTTGCTGACAAAAGCGTGGGCGGCGGAATATGGCCCACGTGGCGTCAACGTCAACGCGATCTCGCCTGGCCCAGTGCGCACCCCCATGGCAGCCACCTTGGGAGATGCCTTTGAGCAGATGGGGGCCAGCCTCCCTGCCCGTCGTGTCGCGCGCCCCGAAGAGATCGCAGCGGCAGCGCTGTACCTGGCCAGCGACGATGCCGCCTTCGTCCATGGCGCGACCCTCCCGGTCGACGGTGGCCGCATCGCCGTTTGATTGAGCAGCCAATCACTTGCCAGTCGCGCCAGAGGAAATTCGGCGCGGACTGGTTCTACATATAGACCGCGCGACCTGGTTGGGAAGTGAAATCCCCAAGTAGGTCGCGGGGCTATACCCTAGATACCGCGCTCTTGGAGCGCCCGTTTCATGGCGCTCCATACAATTCCGCACAGGAATTCATCCAGGTTGGCATCAGCGGTATCTTGATCGTACAAAGCACGACCGTGTCCCCATAAACGCGAAAAACGATTACGTGCATGGTGATTCATTCCGATACCTGGCGCACTCAATTGAAGGATGCATGGGATCTCTCCATTGCACCGGCAACCCATCATGCCTCAAGGAGTTGGTTGGCCTGCTCATCGACTTCTTGCAACAACACGGCCAACGTCTCCGGAGCGAGTTGGCCGCTGAGCGCCTCCTCTTCAAGGGCATCCCGTTGCGCTTGGAAGATAGCGCGGCGGGCGAGGAATTCTTGCGCTGCCACCAGTTCAGTATCTTGTGCGACTAACGCTGCCAACGTCGCCTGTTGGGTCTCTATCAACGCCCCGTACTCCGCATCGAGGCGTTCGCTGACCTGTGGCGTGATCCGCTGTTCGGCGCGGAGGCGGGCAATCGCTTGGCGACCGCGCTCTAACAGGGTTAATCGGCCCCACGCGAGATCAAAGGCCGACGCTGCCCGCGCGGCGACCACTTGGAAACGCAGCAAAATGCTGCGAATCGTCAATCCCTGAACCAGCAGGGTGAAGAGGACGACCGCGAAGGTCAACACCAATACCAGTGAGCGATCCCCATAGCCGAGCGGCAAACTCAACGCGGCGGCGAGGGAAACGGCCCCTCGCAAGCCGGCCCACACAAAGGTCACCCCCCAGGAAGGGGGAAGCGGCTGGTGCCGTGCAGCAAGCCATGCCATCGTCAACCAGACCACGATCACGCGCGCAATGATCACCGCGAGAATGGCACTCACGACTTCCCAGGCAATATTTTGCCCACTTTGGGTAATCACCAAGATCGGGCGTAGCTGCAATCCCACCAACAGGAAAAGGAAGGAATTTGCCAAGAAATCGAGGAACTCCCACGTGGCCCCCGCCGCGAGGCGGGTAGCAGAAGAGAAGGCCCGTTGCCGTCGCGCTCCCAACATCAACGCGGCAGTGACGGTCTCGAGCGGGCCTGAGCTGCCAATGGCGGTGGCGAGCAGGAAGCCCCCGTAGGCCATCACGAGGGTGATCGTGGTCTCGATCAGGGCATCGTTGATGCGTGCCAAGACGAGGCTCCCGATGAGGCCAATGCCCAGGCCGAGGGCAATCCCCCCGACGACCTCGATCAGCACCACCAGACCAATGCTGGCCGGCGTCACGGCTTCACCTTGGATGATGCTGAGTAACGTCGCGAAGACGACCAACGCGGTCCCATCGTTGAAAAGACTCTCGCCGGTCACGATGGTTGCGAGTCGTCGTGGCGCGCCCAATTCACCAAAAAGCGACAACACTGCCACGGGATCGGTCGCCGCGACAATCGCCCCAAAGAGGAATGCAGTGGGCCACGGTAATTGGGCCACCAGATGCAGGGCCAGCCCAACCAGACCCGCCGTCAGCAACACCCCTGGGAAGGCCAAGGAAACGACCGCCAGCAGATTCGCGCGTAATTCGGCCAAATCCAAATGGTAAGCGCCGTGAAAGAGCAGCACCGGCAGGAACAGCGTCAGAATCACCCCAGGTGAAAGGACCAGATCGGGAATACCCGGTAAAAATGCCAGTGCGCCACCAACCAGGACCAGCGCGATGCTATAGGGAATGCGAATGATCCGCACGGCGATCGCCACGAACGCGGTGACGATGAGCAACGTGAGGACAATGCCGACGGTGGCTTCGGGCATGAGCGGGATCTCCTGACACACGAAAAGCCGGGAAGCCGACCAAACTTCCCGGCGCACTCTTTGCAACAGGGAAAGTATGTCGCACGGGTCATCGACTGTCAAGCGTGCAGACATCATACTTCCATCTTCGCAGATACGAATGATGCACCATCAACCAATGGCCAGCATGGCTGGCTTTGCCCACGAGATGCGCAACAAGATGAGGTGCTGGTTCGCTTCAAGGAGGCTGCGCATGACCGATTCGCCGTTTCTGCCTTTGCCGGATAAATTACGTATCGAACACGTGGCGCGCGGGTAAATCGTCGTTGACAACCACGGGGGGAAACAAGATCGTGCATGGGTGTTTGCTTTCTCGATGATGAGGGGGCAATGGTTCATCAACGCCGTGCCGGGGCCGACTGCTCACCGTAGCGGAGTCGCTCCCATGAGCCTAGTGGGCCTCGATCAGCTTGATATCTCCTTCCCAAAGGATCAAGGGGAGGTCGCCTCGTTGTATCGAGGAGCCTCCCTTTCTAGCATGTTGGGAATCGGTCCAGCGTTTCACCCGGTCGCCCAACCAACAGGGGCAATGA
>JACDGC010000351.1 GCA_013815535.1 Ktedonobacterales bacterium | reverse complement strand
CCACAAGGCAGTCATAAATTTAATATACAACCCCTCACTGATCGTCGCTGCGCTGTCTGTGGCGGCACTGTCGTCGACGACCGCTGCACGAACTGCGGCGCCTATGCCTTTCCGGCGGATATCATTGATGATCTGGGGACGGCCAAACGCTCAGCCATCCCCACGGAGGGCCAAGAGTCACTGTTGCCACCCCTCTCACCCGAGGATCTGGGGATGACCCAGCCACGGATGACCGCCATCACTCGCGACGACCTCCCGATCATCACGGCACGGCGCGCGGTGCTCCCCCCCCAGCAACCTGCCGTGGCCGCTGCCGCCACGGCGAGCAACAGCGCGGTGGGGCTGGGCACCGACGACACGAGCGAGACCAAGGCACTGATCGAGAAATCCATCGTCGGCACCCAATGGATCATGGTTGCGATCCTGATCGGGGTACCGCTGGGTCTGGCAACCCAGATCGTCATGGGCCGACTGGGGGCAGATGCCCTGGGCAGCTATCGCCTGATGTTGGTGCTGGTGCAGGCGGTGCAAACCTTCTTCCTCTTTGGCGGTGCCAACGTCATCGTCAACTTCATCCCACGGGCGACCGCGAAGGAAAAATCGGCCCTGCTAGTGAGCTACGCCAGCATCGCCCTAGCCTTCTCGGTGATCTTTTTCGTGGCGATGTTGATCTTTCCCCAGGCCCTGTCTTTCTTGCTGCTGCATCCAAAGGCCGACAAGACGACCATTTACCTCTTTTTGCTGCTGTTCATCCCCATCATCATCGGCCAGACGTTGACCATCGCGGTCTTGCAGGGCGAGATGGAACTGGGGGTGGCAGCCCGCACCCAATATGGCGTGCAGACGATGAGCTTCGTCCTGACCCTGCTGTTGGCGTTGGTCATCGGCGCGTTCCATCTGCTGCCGCTGAAAGCGGCGGTGTCGTTGGTGCCCGTGGTGGTGCTGGGGGCATATATCATCACCTTCACCACCGGCTTACGCGCGCTGGTCGGCGTGATGCGGCGGCGCTGGCAGCCATCCCTGCGGTGGTATCTGCCGCCGCGCTTCTGGAATTTCACCCTGACCTTCCACGTCAACACGATCATCTGGTTTTTCTTCAACAACATCGACCAGATCGTCATCGCGGCCATCTATGATGTCAGCAATGTGGGCATCTATGGCGCGGCCATCGTCGTCGCCACCTACGCGCTGTGGGCCCCCAACCTCTTCACTGGCGCGATGTACCCGTTCTTTACGAATTTGGTGGCGAAGGGCGATTTCAGCACGCTCAAGAGTGCTTATCAGCGCTATTGCGCCATCACCACCGTCATCGTCGCCTTCGTCAGCCTGGCAGCGGGCCTTTTCGCGCCGGAGATTCTGCAACTTTTCGGCAAGAAATATACAGCAGCCTCGCTGCCGATCATGATAGTCTTCTCGCTGATGTACACAATCTTCGCCTCGGCGGCCTATGTGCCCAGCACCGCGCTCATTACGGCCCACGAAGACATCTGGCTCAATCTGCTGCTCAACATCATCTCACTGGGCGTACGAGTGGGGCTGTATGGCCCACTGGTGACACGCTATGGGGTGATCGGCATCGCCTATGCCAATGCGGTTTCGCTGGGGGTGCTCTACATCGGCACCCTCGTCGCGGTGGGGCTGCGCTATCGCGTCAGCGTGCCGCTGCGCCAGCACGTCATCTCGCTGAGTGGTGGCGTCCTCTTGCTAGGCCCCTACGCGCTGGAAAGTCATTTGCCCGCCAACCATGTCATGCAACTGGGGTTGCGCTTCGTGGCACTGCTGCTTTTCATAGGCATCATCACCCAACTGCGGCTAATCAGTGCGTCTGACCTCGCCACTGTCATGCAACGCCTGCGCAAGTTCCCCGTGATCGGCAAGCTGGCGGCACGCTTCGGGTGAGGCTAGGCGCGAAATCTGCTCATTGTCATGCCACCAGGATCTCGCGCCTTGGTGGCACGGTCACACGTGCCCGACGGCCATTGTGATGAGCACACCACGAGGAGGCATAACCGATGGAACCCTTCAGCACCATGGCCTTGCCAGAGCGCGTGACCATCCATCCCGGTGCTGCGCTGACAGGGGCACCGCACCTGCCAGGGGCAAAGTATCCCGCCGTGCGGGCATTGCTGCTGGCGGCGCTGGGGGATGGGCCATCGCGCGTGGCGGGCTTGCCGCCCTCAGATGACACCCGCGTGGCGCTGGAGGCCCTGGCGCGTCTGGGCGTGCCCCTGCGCTGGTTGGATGCCGAAACCCTGCTGGTCACGGGTGGCGCGGGTCACTGGCCCGCCGCCACGATCGGCCACCCCGTGACGCTGGATGTCGGCAACGCGGGCGCGGTGATGCGCCTGTTGTTGGGCGTCTGCGCGATGGTGCCCACCATCCACTTCACCACGTCGCACATGGCCTCGCTCGGTCAGCGGCCAAATGCTGATCTGTTGCAGGCACTCAGCCAACTGGGGGTCGCAGTCGAGGCCCGCCAACCGGGGGGGCTGCTGCCGATCACCCTGCATGGCGGGGGCATCCATGGGGGGCTAGTGCGGATATCCGGGGCACGCAGTTCGCAATATCTGAGCGCCCTGTTGCTGTTGGGGCCATTATTAGGGGAAGCGTGCGAGATCGCAGTGACCGACGAAGTGCGCTCAGCGGGCTTCGTGCGGCTGACGTTAGCGATGCTGAGCAGCGTTGGCATCACCGTTGCTCACGGACCAGATTTACGCCACTTCCGCATCGCCAGCCCCCAGGCATATCAGGCACACGACTGGCAATTGCCGCGCGACTTTCCCACAGCGGCGACGTGGTTGGCAGCGGGCGCGGTCGCGGGCGGCACCTTGCATCTGGCGGGCTTGCCCGCTGAGACGGAAGACGGTGGGGCGATTCTGGCGGCCCTGCACGCCTTTGGGGCAGATGTGAGCGTGACACCAGGGGCAGAGACCGGGCAAATCGCCGTGGAGATTCGCGGGGGCACCACCTTGCGCGGCGCGGAGATCGATGGCGAGCCATGCATCGACAGCGTGCCAGTGCTGGCGGCGTTGGCATGCAGCGCGGTGGGCACGACGACGTTTCGCAACGTTGGCAATCTGCGCCTGAAAGAGAGCAACCGCATCGACGACCTCTGTGCGGAACTTTGCCGCGCGGGGGCCGATGCCCGACCGGGGCCAGAGAGCATCACGATCCAGGGGCGACCCAACGGCATCGCTGGCGGCGTGACGACCGATGCCCATCACGATCATCGGTTGGCGATGGCGCTGGCCATCGTCGCCTTGCGAGCCAAGGCCCCCATCAGCATCACTGGCGCGACCCACGTGGCGAAAAGCTACCCCGCGTTTTGGTCCGAGTTGGCGCGGCTGGGCGCGACAGTCGAGGGCCTGGGCTGACCACGATTCAACCACGCCGGACCAGAAACAGCGGGATGATCGCGGATGAAAAAGCGCCAGGGCAGGTCGATCCCTTGCGTGATGCCGATGCGCGGAGATGTAGCGATCCGCGCCGGATCGAGCGGCTCCGCGTTGGGCGGCTCGCTGATCCACAGGGTGTCACCCGTCAGATCGAGGCCATTCTGGGCGATGGTCAGGCCAAAGGCCGCGCAGAGCCGCCCTGGCCCCCGCGCCAGATCGCGGGGCAGGCAACGGGGGCAGCGCAGCGCCATCTGGTCGCGCCCAGTGAGGGGAGCGGCGGCGCGAATCAGCACTGCGGCGCTTTCTCCCGCTGGCTCCGTCACCACATTCAGGCAATGGTGCATCCCATAGGTGAGATAGACGTAGGCATGGCCAGGCGGACCAAACATCGTCATCGACCGCTTCGAGGGCTTGCGATAGTTATGGCTGGCAGGGTCGATGGCCGAAATGTAGCCCTCGGTCTCCACGATGACACCTGCGACGATGCCCGTCGCATCAGCGCGCCACAGGGTTTTGCCAAGCAGGTCGCGCGCGATATCAAGGGTTGGTTGTGTGTAATACGCATGGGGTAATGGCGCGGGCATGAACTGCTCAGGTGATTGATCAGACATCATGGGGCATCCTTGGGAATGGTGGCTTCAACGGTTTGGGCATGCGTCAGGGCGATGAGGTCCGCGACGCGCAATTGCAGATCCACCCCACGCTGGCCACCACTCACCAGGATCTCTGGAAGTGCCAGGGCGCTCGCGTCGATGTAGACGCTGAAGGGGCGGTTCAGCAGTGCCAGCGCTGAGATGCCCCCGACCTTGAGACCAGTCAGTCGTTCGGCCCCCTCGTGGCTCGCCATCCGCACTGATTTCACATCGATGGCGCGGGCAAAGCGGCGCAGGTCCAGCGCGGCATTCGCGGGCAGCAGCACCAGAAAGGGATGCGCGGTGGGGTCGTCCTCGCGCACCACGACCAGCGTCTTGAAGACCGCCGTGGGTGGCAACCCCAGCGTGGCGGCGACCTGCTCAGCATCGCGGATGGTGTCGGGAAAGGTATGCACGGTGTAGGCGATCTTGCGCGCATCCAGCGCACGCATGGCCTGGGTACGCGGCGTTTTGGCCATCTATGCCTCCTCGATGGGGCCGAGAAGGTAGTCTCGCGGCAGCGCTTGCCGCCCGGTGCCCTGCACGGCGGGATTGACCGACGCGGGCAGTGGAGCGCCCTGGAGGCCCGCCAGGATGTTGCGCGCGGCGATCTCGGCCATGCGGGACCGCGTCGCATGGGTGGCGCTGGCGATATGGGGCACCACCAGACAATTTGGCAACCCCAGCAACGGGTGATCAGCCCGCAGCGGCTCAGGGTCGGTCACATCCAGGGCCGCGCCCGCGATGGCACCCGCCTGCAAGGCCGCCACCAGGGCGTCAGTCTGCACGATGGGCCCGCGCGCGGTGTTGATGAGGATCGCGTGCGCGGGCATCTGCGCCAGGGCCGCACGGTCAAACAGCCCACGTGTCGCGTCATTGAGGGGCGCGTGAATGCTGATGAAATCACTCTTTTGGAGCAACTCGGGAAAGGGAACATACGTCGCGCCCGTCGCGGCCTCGGCGGCGGGGTGACGACGTGGCCCGGAATAGAGC
>JACDGC010000350.1 GCA_013815535.1 Ktedonobacterales bacterium | reverse complement strand
ACACTGCCGCGCTGCGTCTCAAGCAGCACCTGGGGCTGGTCGGTGGGGGCGACGTAGCCATTGGCATAGCCCAGCGACGCTTCCATCGTGGTGCCCAACAGGCGGGCCAGCTCATTCAGCATGCTGGTGATCAACCGCTCCGTCTCCTCGTGCGCGTTCGATGACCATCCCACACCGCGCAGGCCAGGCACCTTTGCATCCACCGCGTAACGCAGTTCCGTGGCACGGCCCTGGTTGCGCGCGGCGAGGTCGATGGTGCCGTCGATGTGCATGAAGGTCAGCGCGTCGTTGAGGGTCAGGGTCAGCGCCAGATGGTGTGGTGGGCGTTGACGGTCCACTTCGAGCCAGCCGATGACCGCGCCCGCGCCGGGCGAATGGGCGGGGGCGGCGCTCTCGAAGCTGATGGTGAAATCATGGTTGGTCTCGGGGCGATACCCCGGCTGGCGCTCGATGCGCGCGCAACGGGGAATGAGCATTTCCAAAGTGTCAGGATTGCGGAGGGCATACCACACCGCTGCCACAGGAGCTTCAATGACACGTGAACCGTCGAATCGCATGGATGGTACCTTCTTTTTGCAGCGCCAAACGCGCATATGAGGAATGAAATCGTTTTGGGCAGACTTATCTACTCTCTATCATAGAACGATTGACGCGCAAATGGAAGTCACCTGGGGAACGAAATGGCCTACCATTCGGGAAGTGTGCCGATTTTCCGCGCTGAAACACCGCACCATATAGCCATAAACCCTGCCGATTTCAGGCTGCACAGGCAGAAATGATATAATATGTAGAGATAGCAATATGAGGAGAAAATCCCAGAGTGGATGTCATTGGTAATATCCGACCCGCTGGCATCGTCGAGCAGATGCAGACAGCATATCTCGACTATTCGATGAGCGTCATCGTCAGCCGCGCGCTACCCGATGTGCGCGATGGCCTGAAGCCCGTCCACCGCCGTGTGCTTTACGCGATGGAGCGCATGAACATGCAGTTCAATCGCTCGATGCGCAAGAGCGCGGGCATCGTGGGCGAGGTGCTGAAAGACTTTCACCCCCACGGCGACGCCTCGGTCTACGACGCGCTGGTGCGTATGGCCCAGCCCTGGAACATGCGCTACCCCCTGATCCAGGGGCAAGGCAATTTCGGAAGCCCTGACGACGATCCTGCGGCGGCCATGCGCTACACTGAGGCACGCATGGCGGCGATTTCGTCAGAGTTGCTGGCGGATATCGAGAAAGATACCGTTGACTTCAAGCCCAACTATGACGGGCACGAGATGGAGCCGACGGTGTTGCCAGCGCGGGTGCCGAATCTGCTGCTGAACGGCGCGGCGGGCATCGCGGTTGGCATGGCAACGAACATCCCCCCACACAACCTGCGCGAACTGTGTGATGGCATCACCCACCTGATCGACAATCCCGACGCGACCGTCGAGGAATTGATGGCCTTCGTCAAAGGACCAGATTTCCCGATGGGCGGCATCATCCACGGGCGTGAGGGCATCCGTTCGGCGTACCTGACGGGGCGCGGGCGCATGGTCGTGCGGGCACGCGCGCACACCGAGGAAACGGATAAGGGCCGCGTCTCGATCATCGTCACCGAACTGCCCTACCAGATCAACAAAGCCGAACTGGTTAAGAAGATCGCCGAACTCGCCCGCGATAAGAAGATCGAGGGCATCAGCGACGTGCGCGACGAATCGGACCGCCAAGGCACGCGCATGGTCGTCGATCTGAAAAAAGATACACGCCATCTGACCGTCTTGAACCAACTCTTCAAATACACCGCCATGCAGAGCGCCTTCAACGCCAACATGTTGGCGCTGGTGGACGGCCAGCCGCGCGTGCTGAACCTCAAGTCCATCCTCGGCCACTACGTCACCTATCGCGAGATCGTCATCCAGCGGCGCACCGCGTATGAGTTGCGTAAGGCACGTGAGCGGGCACACATCTTGGAAGGCTTGCAGATCGCCCTGGATCATCTGGACGAAGTGATCGAGACGATCCGCCGGTCGCAGTCGGGGGAGACGGCGGCACGCAATCTGCGCGAACGCTTCAAACTCTCGGAAGAACAAGCCAAGGCCATCCTCGACATGCGCTTGGGCCGCTTGGCCGCGTTGGAACGCCGCAAGATCACCGACGAACTCGTAGAGGTGCAGACGCAGATCAAGGGTTTGGAAGCGATCCTCTCGGACATCACCGAGGTTCGCAATCTGATCAAGGCTGATCTGGCCGATTTGCGCGAGAAGTTTGGCGACCCGCGCCGCACCGAGATTCAGGCTGCCGAGGCGGGCGACTTCACCGAGGAAGATCTCATCCCCAACGATGAAATGGTGGTGACGCTCACCGAGCAAAACTACATCAAGCGGCTGCCCAGCAAGACCTACCGTGCGCAACACCGTGGTGGCAAAGGCGTGACGGGCATGACCACCCGCGAATCCGACACGGTGCTGCATCTGCTCATCACCCACGCACATGATGCGCTGCTCTTCTTCACCAATCGCGGGCGCGTCTTTCAACTGGCGACCTATGAGTTGCCGGAGGTCGGGCGACAGGCGAAGGGCGAACACATCCGCAACCTCATCGGCATCGACACCAGCGAGCATGTGACAGCGGTCGTCCCCGTGCCCAAGTTCCAGGCGAATGACTTCATGATCCTGGGGACGCGCATGGGCGAGGTCAAAAAGACCGCGTTGGATGAATTCGTCTCCGTGCGGCGCATGGGCATCAACGCTATGGACCTGGCGCCTGGCGACGAACTGCTGGGTGCCCGTCTGGTGGGCGCGAAGGATCAGGTGATGCTGATCACCGCGCACGGCCAGTCGATCCGCTTCACCGTTGATGAGCTACGCAAGGCCTCACGCGCCAGTGGCGGCGTGCGTGGCGTGCGGCTGGAAGATGGCGACACGGTGGTGGCGCTCGAAGCAGCCCACAAGGGCGGCGAACTGCTGGTGGTGACGACGAAGGGCTATGGCAAACGCACGCCCATCGAAGAATACACCACGCAAGGGCGCGGCGGCAGCGGCATCCTGACGGCACGCCTGACCGACAAGACGGGCCTCATCGCTGGGGCACGTGTCTTGACCGCCGACGACAAGGATCTGGTGCTGATCTCCACGAATGGCGTGGTCATTCGCTCGCCCATCGGCAGCATCGCCCAACTCAGCCGCGCCACCCAGGGCGTGCGCCTGATGAACCTGAGCGACAACGACCAGTTGCAAGCGCTCGCCACCACCATCGACGAGGAAGATCTCTCCGAGTTCGAGGGTGAGGACGGCACTGGCGAAGACGGTGCGACCGGCAAGTAAGGGAACAACAGGAAACACCCCATTCTCTATGATGAGAATGGGGTGTTTTGCATAGCGGCTATTATTCGACCTCGATCTCGCCTTTGAGTGCTTGAATAATGAGATCTATATCAATACGCGAGATACGAAGCGCACGACCATCGGGCGAATCAAGAACCTTGATGCGACCTTTCTCTTCTAGTTTTTCCATCATTTTTTCTATGACACGACGGCCAAATCCGGTCTCAATGCCAATAAGAGCGAGCGCTTGTGTTTTGCTAACAAATGTCGTTGCCATAGTTTATCCCTTGACCCGTTTGCTTTTCATTATATCACAGGTGTACGGCATCGTACGCTATATAGATCCCTATTCGCATCTAATTAGACGCTATATAGTGTACGTCGATTAGAGTACATTAGACGCCATTGACATTTGTATTGCGTACAATGTATAGTATAAGCGAAGGGCGACCCGCTCATCCTTTGACCCGGTTTGCGAGAACGCCCTTCTATTTCATCCTCACGAAAGAAGGAAGAAACTGATGTCAATTGTAGCACCACCCGCCCACGGCCGCAACCCTGCCCCCGTCTCGTCTCCGGCGGCATTGCAGCACCTGCGCGATGCCATGGCGGAGCGCGTTACCCTGGCGCAATCGTTGCCGACCGCACCAACCGACAGCGACTACGCCGCATTCATCCAGTGTGACGCGCAGGTGCAGACGCAGATCGAAGCGATGGCATGTGGCTTGGCCGTTGAGGACGTCCCAACTTATCAGTAATAGCCCGTTTTTGACAATCGCGTGCCCTATCCTCGCTGACGCGGTGGGGCGTTTGGGTTATGCCGCTCGCTGTTTGTGATGTAATGGAGAGAGGAGGGATGCACGATGCACGACTATCACATCCGCCAAGCGACCATAGACGACGCCACTGCCCTGGCACAGTTGCGTTGGGATTTTTCCTCGCCAGCCCAGCAAGCAGCCCAACCCTTCGACGCCTTTCGTGAGCCCTTCAGGGACTATCTCGTGGAGGCATTCGCGCGGGGCTGGGTGATCTGGGTCGCGGAAGCTGGGGAACGGCTGATCGGCAACATCTACATCCAGATTGTCGCCAAGTTGCCACGTCCGGGGCGTTTTGACCATCGTTGGGGCTACGTCACCAACGTCTATGTCGTGCCAGAGCGGCGCGATGCCCGCATTGGCGCGGCCTTGATGGCACGCGTGCAGGAGTGGGCCCGTGCGGAAGATCTGGAATATCTCCTGCTCTGGCCGAGCGAGCGCGCGGCATCATTCTATCAGCGAACAGGCTTCGTTCCCGACCAACGTGCCCTCATCTGGGAATTACCCGCCCGAGGCCAAAAGCTGCAAGACCACGAAGCGCACGCGATCCACGACGCGCAACCCTAGGGGGACGGGGCACCATGCCTCACCCCAGCCGCGCCGCCACCGCCGCCAGGATGCTCCCCGCCAGCGCCTCTTCACCTTGCAACGCGTCCAACACCAGCCAGCGAGCGGGTTCCTGCGCGGCCAAGGCCAGATAGGCGGCCCGCACGCGTTCGTGAAAGGCCAGCGCTTCGTCATCCAGTCGGTTGCGCTGGGCCAGCACCTTGCGCCGCAACCCCTGGCGCGGCTCCAGGTCGAGCAAGATGGTGAGGTCAGGCGCCAGGCCCCCCGTCGCCAGCGTGATGACGGCCCGCACCGCCGCCAGATCCAACGACCGCCCCGCGCCCTGATAGGCC
>JACDGC010000349.1 GCA_013815535.1 Ktedonobacterales bacterium | reverse complement strand
GCGCTCAGGTTCGTGCCACGCCCTTCCCAGCCGTGGACCAGCAGCATCGTTGGCCCGGTGCCCCACGCGGCACCGACCAATCCATTGGCGAAGGTGAGGGGGGTAGACCCAGCCAAGATGGCGGCCTCTTTGGGACGCAGGGGCACACGGCGCGGAGTGACGAACTGGCGCAGGGTTTCCTGGGCTTGCGCTTCCACATCAGGCGGCAGGGTAGTCGTGGGGGCCGTGGCATCGCGCATCTGCACCGCATCATCCGCCAGTGTCTGAATGATCGGCCATTGGCGTTGGGTGGCCAGGGCCATGAGCTTGGCATCGGGGTCGACCGCGTGGGGATGTCCCATCATCGCGAGGTAGAAAGCATCACTGCCAGTGTCGCCATAGGCGATGCACGCAGCGGGGTCAGCATCAAATTCGCGCAAGATGGCGGCGGCGCGGGCGGCTTTGCCTTTGCCCTGGCAAATGGGGCCATCCAGTTGGCCGGTATAGCGCCCGCCATCGATGCGCAGCTTGGTGCCCTCGCCGCGCCCGCCCAGCGTGGCCGCCAGACGCACGATGCCCGCGTGCAACCCCGCGCTGAGCAGCACCACCTGATACCCCTCAGCTTGGTGAGCACGCAGCCGGGCAACCATCGTTGGTTTCAGCGCGGCCAACACCGTGGGCATGCTGGCCGCTAAGACATCTTCGAGTGCGGCAATGGTTGTGCCTGCGACCGCGCGAATGACGCCCACCATCTGCAGCGCGCGTCCAGCGCCACCGGGCAGCGTGCGACCCAGCACGCCCAGCGCCCCTGCTTGCGCCCGTTGGCTCACCGTCAGCGTGCCCATGCGCTGCGCTTCGGCCAGCACGATGGCGGGAAAGCTGGCACTGAGCAACGTGCCCTCAACGTCGCAGAAAACGATCTTGGTCATTGTTCCCCTCAGACTCACATTTGAGACCGTTCGGTCTGTTTTGCTGTCAAAAAAAAGAGCGATTGGCAATCAGGCTCGTAAAATTTGCTGGCACTAGTCTCGTGCCCCTGCCGAATGGCGCCCCACAAGCCGGCCACGCTTGCACTGGGTGACGCGCTCGCATGCCATCGCCGCACTGTTCCACCATACCATAGACACACCGTTTCGTCAATGCTGGGGCTTTCCCAGGCAACGCGCTCACTGGCAACGTGCGGCCCCCCAAGGCGGACGAGAAGGCGTTCACCGTCTCATCCGCCTTGGGGCTCATGTGCTAGCTATTCACTATGGGAACGCGGGCGGTCATCAAACCGGGGAAGGTGTCATGGACGCGGATTTCGTCGAAGCCCGCCTCGGCCAGCCACGAAGCGATCTCTTTGGCCGAGAAGCAGCGGGCGTCGGGGAAGTGGGCCATCATATTCACCGAGAAAAGCGCGGCGCGGCGTGGGCTGGTGTGGTTGTCGTTCAGCAGCACTTCTTTGATGGCGACGCGGCCACCCGGCTCCAGTGACCCCCGAACGCGCCACAGCAGATCGCGGTTCTTAGTTGGTCCCTGCAAATGCAGCACATCAAAGACGAGCGCCAGGCTGAAATTGCGCGGCAGCACATCCGTGTGGAAATCACCCGAGATGAACGACATGCGCCCCGCCAGATTCGACTGTTTGACGACATTGTCAAAGACGGCCCGAACGGGCGGGCGATCAAAGACGACCGCGCTGATGTGCTGGCCACGCTTGACAGCCTCCGCCGCGTAGCGCCCGCCCCCCCCGCCGATATCGAGCACGCGCTTGGTGGATTCATCGGTGATGTCGAGTTCGTCGATGACCTTGGGCGAGAGGGCCTGGGCCTCTTGATCGTACATATACGCTAACTTGATGGATTCCGCCGAGGTGGGGGCATAGATCGACTGTTTGCGGCGACCATAGCCGCGCGTCACATGTTCGAGATCGCCCCAGACTTCCCAGGATTGATCGTCAACCCGCAGCCATTCGCCCATATATTCCGGGCGACCTTCCACCAGATAGGTATCGGCAACGGGGGTATTGGCGAAGACGAGGTCGCCCGAATGGCTATCGATCTGGGTGTATAGCAGTTCCAGCGCCACCAGAGCGTTGAGCAGCACCTCACACGCTTCGGGGTGCAGACTCAGGCGTCGGGCAAGGTCTTGCGACGAGAGCGGATGCGCTGACAGCGCGGTGTAGATGCCGAGCGAAACCGATGTCAGAAAGGTCTTGGTGTCGTAATAGTAGGCCAAGCGATAGATGATGTCGGGGGATGCCCCGCGCTGGCCTTGGGTGCTCTCGTTCGCCATGTGTCGCAATCTCCAGACATGCCTCACGCGCCTCCGCGTGGGATTAGGGGGTGGGTATCTTTGCCGCCCTACCGTACCATAGCCGAGCCAATTCGTCAACAACGGCGGGCGGATGGGGGATGCGCCCCAGCGCCCCTTGGTCGTGTGTTGACCAAGGGGCGCTGGGGTGCGCTGGCGTCGGCGAGTGCACGCCCGCTGCTATTTTCCGGCGGTTGCGGCGATGAGATCTGGCAGCAGGTTGGGGGCATTGGGGCTGCCCAGACCCGTCACGGCATCCCAGCCCGGCCCCGCGCTGAAACCCTGGACGGCGACGCCACTGGCATCGGCATTATTGTTGCCAACCGTGATGTCATGGAAATCTTGCGCCGCTTTATTCGAGGCGGCGATCTGGTAGAGGGCCGGATTGATGAAGCCGAGATTGCGCCCCGCCATTTGGTTGGCGATGGCGACCAATGCTGCCCAGATGGGGGTGCTGGCGCTGGTGCCGCCCGCGCCAGTCCATTCGCCACCGATGTTGATGATCAAGCCGGTTTCGGGGTTCGCATTCGCGGAAACGTCTGGGAGGCCACGTTTGCCCCCAAAGGGCGTCGGGGAGGCGCTGGCAACGCCCTTCTGATAATCTGGCGTGGCGTAAAAGGCGCTGAATCCGCCGCCACTTCCCTGCCACGCGACCTCGCGCATCTGGGTCGCGCTCATTTCAACGGTGGTGCCCCCCACACTTGTCACCCAAGGATCATCATTGGGGAAGCTGCTGGTGGGCGCGGGAACGAACTGCTTGCCCGTGCTGTCGATGGCATCCGTCGCGCCATTGTCCCCTGAACCTGCCAGATAGGTGATTCCTTGCTTCGTGGTGGATTGCAGGAACGTATCCCATGCCTGCAACTCCGCCTGGCCAGCGGCATCCTTCAGGGTATATTCTGATGCACCCCAGCTTTGCGAGACAATCGCGCCGAGATGATTATCAAAGGCGTATTGCTCCATCTTGCGGAACTCAGGGAGGCCCACGGTCCCTTCCGTTTCAGAGACGGGGCTTGCCAGCACGACGATCTTCGCATCCGGCGCGAGGGCATGGATGATCTCGACATCCAGTTCCGTTTCACCCATCCACCCGGCCATGTCACTATTCGATGGGTCGAAGTTTACCGGACCGACGGGATAGAGTTGCTGGATGTCGGCAGCGGGCAAACCATAGCGCTTGCTGAAAGTGGCGACATCCTGAACCAATGTTGGGCTGCCAAAGGAGACGATATCGACAACGCTCTGGCCTTTGCCAGTGAAGCCCTTGGCGATGAGTTGGTCGACGCCATAGGATTTGCGAAACTGATCGACCGTCAGATTTTGCAGGGGCAAGGGCTTGGTTGGCGTCGCGACGCCAGTGCCCCCTGGGCTGGTGGTGGTGCCGCCTGGTGATGTGCTGCCAGTGGTGGCCGTGCGCAACGAACACGCCGCCATGAGGCAGCAGAGCAGTAGCAACACCACAGGGGCGAAACGATGACGCGCGATCATAAGCAAGCGATGCTCCATCTCAAGTAATTGTGATTCTGCCTTCCATCATAACGCACCCAGGCAGGCCAGCGCGACACGCAGGGGGGTGTTGTTGCCGATTACCAGGAAAGCTTTACAGCGACTTTGCGTGCCATGGCCGGATGGGGTCGCTACGTTGCGGGGATGGCGGCGATGAGGTCGGGCAACAGGCTGGGGGCATTGGGGCTGCCCCAGCCCGTCACGGCATCCCAGCCCGGCCCCGCGTTGAAGCCCTGGACGGCGACGCCATTCGCATCGGCATTGTTGTTGCCAACCGTGATGTCATGGAAGTCGTGCGCCGCTTTGTCAGACAGGCCAATCTGGTAGAGCGCGGGATTGATGAAGCCCAGGTTGCACCCGGCCATCTGATTGGCAATGGCAATGAGCGCGGCCCAGAGGGGCGCACTGGCACTGGTGCCACCAACGGGTTGCCACTTGCCCGCGATGTTAAAGATCAGTTGCGTCTTGGAGTACGCATTCCCCGCGACATCGGGGACGCCACGCTTGCCGCTAAAGGGGGCTGGTAATGTGGCTGTGACCCCCTGCTGATATGCAGGCATGGCATTGAAGGCGCTGAAACCCCCGCCGCTGGCTGGCCAACTCACCTCGCGGAACTGCGTGCCATCCGTTTCCACCATCGTGCCGCCCACACTCGTCACCCATGGGTCATCGCTGGGGAAGGCGACGGTGCGCGCGGGCACCAACTGGTGCGGATCAAAGGCCAGCACGTCCGTCGCGCCAAAGTCGCCCGACGCAGCCAGATAGGTGACGCCCTGCCTGGTAGTGGCTTGGAAGAACGCATCCCATGCCTGGCGCTCGGCTCGCCCGGCGGCATCACGCAATGTATATTCTGAGAAATCCCAACTTTGCGAGACGATGGCACCCAAATGATTATCAAAGGCGTACTGCTCTAGCTTGCGAAACTCTGGCAAGCCCACAAGGCCCTCGGTTGCATCAGCCGAGCTCGCCAACACGACGATCTTCGCCGCTGGGGCGACGGCATGGATGACCTCGACATCTAGCTCCGTTTCCGCCTGCCAACTCACCATCTCGGCATTCGACACATCAAAGCTCACTGGCCCGAGTGGATATTGCTCATCGATCACGGCGGGCGGCAGACCGTAGCGCTCGCTGAAGGCCGCCACATCTTGCGGCAAGGTCGGGCTGCCATACGAGACGATGTCAACGACCGTTTGCCCCTTGCCCGTTAGGCCCTGAGCGATCAACTGGTCGATCCCATAC
>JACDGC010000348.1 GCA_013815535.1 Ktedonobacterales bacterium | reverse complement strand
CCACGCGCCAGCGTTCATACGGAGCGCGATACGCATCTTTGGGGCTGTAGTGTGCTGAATGGAAATAGATATCCCCTGCTAGCCCGACATGCCCAGGGGGCAAGGGGGCATGCGCAGGCAGCGGCAAGGCATGGGGAAGCAGCGCACGCATCCGAGCCTGTTGGCTGGTGCGCTGTCGCTTCGTCCAGGTGATGGTGATGCTTTGCATCAATAAGAAGCACTGTGGTGGCTTTTTGCACGCCGCCTGCATATGCTGGCAGGCTCCGCAGTGCTGCGAAGCCTGCCTCCTTTCTCCCCGTCACGTTACCGCAGCGAGCGTATACGTCAGATCGTAGCTATGCTTGCCATCGACAATCGTGATGGCAAGCGTCCCAGACAGCCCCACCAACTGCTCCGTCCCGGAGTCTGGCACCACCGCGATCGTCAGGTGTGGCTCACCGCGTGCCAGCGTGCCGTTGTGCTGCAAGGCAAAGCTGCCGCTGCGCCCGTGCAGCGTCCCCGTCACGCGCTCGATGGCGACATAGCCCGCCGAGCCAGGAACGTCCGTGCCTGCGGTCAGCATTTGCCCCTGGCTGGTGGCTTCGAGGTCGCCGTGAAATTGTTTGATCAAGCTCATGCGACCGAGGCTGGCATCCGCACCGGGCTCCCCCGGTGCGGGCGTCATCTGAACCTCGAACGATCCTTGGGCATGCTGCGTCATGAAAATCCCCTTTAGCCCTGTGGTGGTTGATAGCCCAGCCGGGGGCGGGCGCCCGGTGCGGGGGTGGCAGCGGGATGCTCCGCCACCAACCGCAATGCTTCTTGAATGCCGCGTTCCAGTTGTGGATCGGCCCCTCTGGCATAGTCTTGCGGCGTGAAGTCAACCTCGATGGTGGGGTCGGTGCCATAGTTTTCCACGCCCCAACCCACATCATTGAACCAGAAACTGAACTCGGGCTGCGTGGTAAAGGTGCCATCTGAGAGCAACGTATAGGGCGAGATGCCAATGACGCCACCCCAGGTGCGCTTGCCGATCAGTGGCCCCAGATTCAGCATCTTGAAGGAATGGCTAAAGATGTCGCCATCCGAGCCAGCGTTCTCATCCGTCAGCGCGACCAGATTGCCACGCGGTGATTCCTGGAAGTAGGGCGTCGGTGCGCCCCACCGCTGGAACGAATAGCCCAACCGGCGGCGTGCCAGCTTTTCAAGGATCAGCCCCGAGACGTTGCCACCGCCATTCCAGCGCACATCCACCACCAACCCTTCGCGGTCATACTCCGCCAGATAGGCACGGTGAAACTCCGCGAAGCCATCCGGCCCCATATCGGGGATGTGCAAATAACCGACGCGGCCATCCGTCGCGGCATGCACGCGGCGGCGATTGCCCTCGACCCAATCGCGGTAGCGGGCATCATATTCGCTGCCGAGCGCCCGCACGGTGACAGTGCGCAGTTCCCCCCCACCAGCGGGACGAATGGCCAACTGCACTTCTTGCCGCGCCTGACCCACCAGCAATTGCTGCGGCCCCAGCTTGGCGCTGACCGCCTGACCATTGATCGCCACCACCGCATCGCCCACGACGACATTGATGCCCGGTGCCAGCAGCGGTGAGGTGGCCGTGCTTTCCCACGGGTCGCCACGCACGATGCGCGTGATGGCATAGCTATCCGTCTCACGGTCATAGCGCCAATCGACGCCGAGGAAGCCCTGGGCATAGTTGGGATGCGGGCGATATTCACCGCCGATCTCATAGGCATGCGAGGTGCCGAGCTCGCCTTGCATCTCCCAGATTAAGTCCGAGACTTCATCGCGCGAGGTGGCACGGGGAATCAGGCGGGCATAGCGATCATGAATCGTTTGCCAATCAATGCCGCCCATGTCGGCGACCCAGAATTGTTCGCGTTGCAAGCGCCACGCCTCGTCATACATCTGACGCCACTCAGATTCGGGGCGCAGCGACACCTTGACGCGATTGAGGTCCAGCCAGCCGGATTCACGGCCCACCCGGTCGCTCTGGGGCGGCTTCTCGCCAGCCTTCATCACGCGCAAGCGCTCACCCGCGCGATACAACAAACGGCGGCCATCGGCGCTCACAGCGAAGTCGCTGACGCCGTCGATCTGCCGCTCGGCCTTGTAGGTCTCGAAGTTATAGAAATCGACGCTGCCATGTGCGGGAGGGGTGTTCGGCGACCAATCTTCGTCACGCGTGCCCGTCACGCTATGAAAGGCATAGAGCACGCCATTCGGCGTCCCCTGGACGCGATCATAGCGCCCCTCTGGCACGGGGAAGGCGACGATGCGCTCACGGATGCCATCGAGATCGATCACGACTGGTTTAGGACCATCGCGCTTGGCGTCTTTGGCGGCGGCGTCTTTCGCTTCATCTTGTTTGCTGGAGTCGTCGCTAGACGCCGAGGATTCGGCGCCCTCGTTGCTTTTCTCGCTGTCATCCTCGTCGGCGTCGTCCTCATCCGCCACCTCGGCACGCACGCCAGGCACGAAGGGCGAAGGCAGATCGCGTTGCAGCGTGATCAAATAGGGCTTGACGCCGCGAGGAAAACTGAGGTCGAAGTGTAAGTTATCTTGCACCGGATCGAAGATGCGCGCGCTGACGAAATAGAGATAGCGGCCTAATGGGTCGAAAGCGGGCAGCATGTCGCGGCGAACGGGGTCCGTCACCTGATAGCTCTCGCCGGTGTCGATGCGGCAGATCTTGATGGCCGTCTGTTGCGGGTTGATGGCAAAGGAATAGGCCACCCAGGCACCATCAGGCGACCAAGCCATGCCCGTCATCGCCACGTCATCCTCGATGCGACCAAATGGGCTGCGATCCAGCACACGCATCGTCTCATCCGCGAGATCGATCAACACGATCTCGCTGCGATGGTTGGCGATGACCACTTTTTCGCCAACAGGGGCGGCGCGCAGCTCCAAGACATGACCGATGTCAAATTGTTCCAGCGTCTTTTCGGGCAGCGCCCCATCAGTGCTGAAGACGGCGATGTGTGGTTCGGTGCCGTCGTCATGGGTGGCAACGAGGCGCTTGCCATCCGCCAGCCACTGGGCAAAACGGTAGCGCACACCATCCATCGTGCCATGTTGCAGGGTCGCGCCGTCCCAGGCCTTCATGCTGAAAAGTTTGCCACGTGTGGTCAGGGCCACGGCTTTGCCGTTGGGGCTGAGAACGGCGTTATCGAGATATTGCGCGGCAGAGACAAAGCGCCGAGCCCGCTGGGTCTGCAAGCTGGGTAAATCAACTGGGACGGGCGTCGCGTTCGTCGCCGTCGGTTCCAGCAAGAAGAGATCACCGCCCGCATGGAAGACGAGCCGCTGCCCATCCGTCGCCAAGCCGCGCGCGTAATACTCAGCCTGCTGCGTGTGGCGACGCAGATCTTCGCCCGTCGCCGTGCACGACCACACATCCCCCAACCCTTCGTGATCGGAAATGAAATAGATGCGGTCGCCCACCCAACAGGGGTCGGCCAGATTGGATGCCAACTTCAGCAGTGGGCGAAACTCACCACTGCCGTTGGGGTCGATCCAAAAATAGCCTGCGGTGCCACCCCGATAGCGCTTCCAGAAAGCGGGATCGCTGATGTTGCGGCCCAGCACCAGCGCGCCGTTGGGACCATGGGCGATGGCGTTGGCGATGCCATAGGGCAAACTGATTGGCTCACCACCGCTGGGCGCGATGCCACACAACATCCGCATGCGGGGCGAAGGCTGCCGTGCCGAGGTGGAATAGAGGATCAACGATCCATCAGGCTGCCAACCAGCCACGACGGCCCCGCCACTCTGATAGGTCAGCCGTTCGGCGGGGCCACCCTCAGCGGGCATCACGTAGACTTCGTTGGGGCCTTCGCTCTCACCCGTGAAGGCCAGCCATTGGCCATCCGGCGAAAAGTGGGGATGGTTTGCCGCTGCGATGCCCGCCGTCAGTCGTTCGGCTCGCCCACCCGTGAGCGGCACGCGCCAGAGGTCATCTTCAGCGGTAAAAACGATCGTGTCTTTATATATAGTAGGGAAACGCACGTAACCTGCAAATGCCACGGAAGCGCCTTCTTTCTCTGTCCCCACACGCAAGACCTCGACAGGTCTTCGGCAGCCACATACACACTGTTCGATGTCTTGCCATGGTACGTGGTTAAGCGACCAATTGTCAACATCAGGCATGTGCACAGCTCCCGAAAAAAGGCAAAGGCGTGCATACGCTCAGCCAGAAAAACAACGCCAACAGATTCGAGTATGAGCATGGCGAGTTCAATATTTGTCACCACATAAATAAATAGTAGTGTATGACCTTTGAGTACGCCAGCGATCCCGCATATATCCAAGGCTCATCCTAGCACCAGACCATATAGTTGCATATACACTTTTAACTAAGTTGCATATACATAAATACAGAAATCATGGTGGTTTTGCCCAGCATCCTCGATGATAAGCAGACTTTGGCTGTTTTTTACCCGAGCCACGATACCCAAGATCACTCCATTAACGACCCATTTCTCTAGTACTTTTGGGATGAATATCTCGCTGTTTCCCCTCTTCTCCTTGACATCCTCATGAAGGTTGTGTCTAAAATCCCTCCCTGTGTGGAGGCAAAGCTGGGGCATTTGTCCTAAGTGCTTGGGCTTCAGCCACACCAGCCCAGGAAAATCCAGGGCTGAGAGCCACAGACATCCCATCCATGGAGGATGTTCACGGCGCACCCATTTCGTCGCGGCACATCAGCTGCGACAGCTAAGTCTGACGGAAGGACACTCATTGTGTTCACACAATCACTTTTTTCGGCGCGTCCAGCGCGTGTTGTTTTGGGCTTCATCATCGCCTTGGCAAGCTTTGGCAGTTTTGCGGCATCATCAGGTCCAGCAACCGCCGCCAATGTGGCGACGTTTGCGACCGCACCAGAAATTGCGGCAGCCTATGCCGCAGCAACCTGGGCCAAACTGACCATCCGCACCACACCAAGCACGGTGATCAAGGTGCCAACCACGAAGCCCGCGACCGCCAGCAAGAATGTGTCGAGTGCCGCTGTCATCACGCACCACGCAACCAGCGCCATCC
>JACDGC010000347.1 GCA_013815535.1 Ktedonobacterales bacterium | reverse complement strand
GCTCAGGGTTTCGTCGTCAGGCTGCGGACGCTGGCCAACAAGTCCCCCTCGGTGAAGGGTTTTTCCAGATAGATATCGGCGCCTTGCTGCATGCCCCAGTGGCGGTCGAGCGGGGTGTTTTTGCTGCTGACCATGATGATGGGGATGTGGCGGACGGCGTCCATTTGCTTCAATTTGCGGCAAACCTGGAAGCCATTTTGGCGTGGCAACACGACATCCAACACCAGGCAGTCGGGCCGTTCGAGCATCGTCTTTTCGATGGCCTCGTCGCCGTCAATGGCGGTGATGACGTTGTAGCCATTGCCAGTGAGGAGCGAGGCGACGAAGGTGAGGTACGTCCAACTGTCATCGACGACCAGTACCTTGGTTTGATGGGTGGGTGGTTGCTGCCACATGCGCAACGCCTCTTTCTGCGATTCCGTGAATTGCCCTGAATGTTGCATACATTGTAACATTCTCTACTCATATATATGAATCGGATGCCCTCTGTCGTCACATCAGGACCAAATGGGCTAGGCAGGGCAGGGCGCAATGCTCTATCCAAGGGCTGGTATAATGGGGGCGAGCCGTGCACCTCATCCACACGTTGATGCACACGCGGGTTCATCCCCGTCACGACACCGGAGGTCTGGCAATGTTTCGGACATGGAACCAAAGTTGGGAACTGGTCAAAGCCAGTTGGGGCATCTTGCAGAAGAATCGCCAACTGCTGGCGTTTCCTTTTCTTTCGCTGATTGGCGCGGTCATCATCACGGGCATCTTTGGGGCGGGCCTTCTGGTCTATGGCGTGACAACTGGGAGCTTCAACCAACTGTCGCAAGATCCCTCCACCACGACACCTGCCCAGCGGGCCATCGGCATCGTGGTGCTATTCCTCTATTATCTGGCCATGGCCATCGTCACGATCTATACCAACGCGGCCCTGACGAGCGCGGTCTTCCGTGGCCTGGCGGGACAATCCGCCACGGTGGGGGATGGCTTCGCGGCGGCGAATGCGCGGCTGGGTAAGATCGTCGGATTCGCCGCCATCACGGCGACGGTGGGGGTGTTGCTCTCGTTGGTGCGCAACGCGGGGAGCCGCGAAGGCAACGGCATCGGGGCGATCATCACCAGCCTCGTCGCGGGGTTGGTCGGGCTGGCGTGGAACATCGCCACCTTCCTGGTGATTCCGGTCTTGGTCGCCGAGAACATCGGCCCGATCGAGAGCATCAAGCGCAGCGCGGGCATGCTGCAACAAACCTGGGGCCGCCAGATCGTTGGCAACTTCAGCATCGGTGGCATCTTTGGTCTGCTGACGCTGGGGATTGGGGTTGTGATTGGCCTGCCGACCTATGCGCTGTTTAGCGCCACGCATTCGTTCATCATCTTGGTGGCTGGCATCGCGCTCTTCGCCGTGGTGGCAGTGCTGCTCAGCCTCATTCAAGGTGCGATGAATAGCATCTTCCGGGCATCGCTCTATCGCTTCGCCAGTTCCGGTCAGGTGGTCTATTATCCGCAAGGTGTGCTGCAAGGCGCCTTTACCGCGCGCCCTTCGGGGGCCTTTGGTCGCTAGATGGGTCGCGCTGGGGCACGAAGAGATCAGCAACAACGCGGGCGAGCAGAACAATCTGCTCGCCCGCGTTGTTGCATTGACGCCGCGTCTCAGCGATAGGCTTCAGCTTGCAAGCTGAAGAGTTCGGCGTAGCGCCCGCCGAGGGCCAACAGTTCCGCGTGGGTGCCTTCTTCCAGCACGCCGCCGTTTTCGAGCACGATGATGCGGTTCGCCAGCCGCACCGTGCTGAAACGGTGCGAGATGAAGATGGCCGACTTGCCCAAGGTCAATTCGCGGAACCGCGAAAAGACATCGTATTCCGCTTGCGGATCGAGCGAACTGGTGGGTTCATCCAAAATCAGCAGTTGGGCGTCGCGCATGAAGGCGCGGGCTAGGGCGATCTTTTGCCATTCGCCACCCGACAGTTGCTGGCCTTTGTCGAACCACTTGCCCAGCATGGTGTCATAGTTCTCGGGGAGCTTGGCGATGACGCTATTCGCGCCGCTTTTCGTGGCGGAGGCGGTGATGCGCGCGGTGTCGTTCACCGCTTCGATCCGCCCGATGCCGATGTTGCGGCTGGCCGTCATGAAGTAGGTGACGTAGTCTTGAAAGATGACGCCGATCTGGCCGCGCAGGGCATCCAAGTCATACTCTTTGATGTTGTAGCCATTCACCAGGATCTCGCCTTCATCGGGATCATAGAGGCGCGTCAGCAGCTTGACGATGGTGGTTTTGCCCGCGCCATTGCGGCCCACCAGGGCCACCGCTTCGCCCGCGTGAATGGTGAAGCTGATGTCTTTGAGCGCTGAGCCGGAGGCTTCGCGGCCAGGATAGGTGAAGCTGACATGGCGAAACTCGATCTCCAGCCCCGCGCCCTCGGGCTTGCGGCCATTGGCAGGGCTGACGATCTTGGGCTGATAGGCCATAAAGTCGAAGAGGGTGTTGACGAAGAGATTGTTTTCATAGGTATCCGAGATTCCGCTCAGCAAGCCCTGGAAGCTGGTTCCCAGCGACAGCGCCGCCTGGGTGTAGAAGGACAACCCGCCCAGCGACAGCCTGCCCGCCGCCGCTTGCAGGGCCACATAGAGGTAGATGGCACCATTCGCCACCACCGTAATCGCGCCGAGCGCGAACGACATCAGATAGCGCGGGACGATCAGTTGGCGGGCCTGGGTATAGAACTGCGTCACCAGTTTGCGATAGAGGTCCATGAAGAACGTGCCACTGGTGAAGAGCTTGATCTCTTTGTTATAGGTGTCGGTCGTCAGCAGCGTGTTATAGTATTGCATCTCGCGGCGCAGCGGAGACTGGCGGCGCATGATCTGGAACCCCCACCAGCCATAACGCACGTTGGCGATGAAGGCGGGCACAGGCGAGAGCAGCGCCAGCACCGCCACCCACCACGTCAGCGAAAACAGTAGCGCTGCCATGGAGATGAAGGTCACCAGTGTGCGACCCAGGCTGAAGGTCTGCGAGATCATGCCAGCGGGGCGCGATGCGGCTTCTTGCTGCGCCTGCTGCAACTTGTCGTAGAACTGCGAATTTTCAAAGAACGACAGATCCAGCGTATTCGCTTTTTCCATCACCATCAGTTGGATCTGATAGCTGCTCTTTTCTTGCAGCAGTTGTTGCACGATGTTCGAGACGGTTTGCAGCAGACTGCTGAGGATCTGCAAGGCGAACTGGGCGATCACCAACCACACGACCGCGCGGATGATGTTCCCGCCGCCATGATGGATGAAGCCGTTGGCGACCGCGTCGATGACGAGCTTGGTGATGTAGGCCGTTGCCACTGGCACGAACCCCTGCGCGACATACAACACTCCCAGGGTGATGGTCATGGGCGCGCTGACGCCCCACACCAGCTTGATGACGCGGGGTAGGCCCCGAAAAGCGGCCAAGACCTTTTGAGGGGAAAGGGACTCTTCATCGTCGGGGAGTTTCGTCCCACCGAGTCGTTGCCACCAGCGTTTCGTTGTTGCCGTCGCCATACCTATCTCACCTTTTCATTGCTCGAATACACACACACCACGAAAAAGCCGCGTCGAGCAAGCAACGTCTTGCGTTGCTGCGCGGCATGCCACCACGCTCAGTGTAAATTGTAATAGGTGCCACCTGTGGGTGAGATCAGCAGATAGGCTGGTTCCATCCTGGATGAATGGGGGGGCTGGCTGGCGATTGTTGGGCCGCCGTGGCAGGGACGGCAGGGCTTGGGCACCCTCACGGTGTGGCACCGTCATCATCCGCGCGAACCACCAGGGGGCGCACATCGGCCAGCAGGGGATGGGCGCGCTGTTCGGGGCTGGGGGTCAGCGTCAGCAAGAGGACGCAGTCGGTGATGGCGCTGAAGCTGTGGTGGGTGTCGGCTTCCACCAGCGCGACGAGGCCCGCGCGGAGGGCCTGGCTGGCGGTGCCGATGAGCACGGTGGCGCGGCCACGCAGGCATTGGGCGATCATCTGGCTGGGCGTCTGCACGTCGCGCACCGCCTGCCCGGCACGCAACGCCAGCAGCACCACCTGCGCCGCCCCCGTGTCAGCCAAAATCGTGGCCACTGGGCTGGCCCAGCCAAAGCGCGTCAAATCTTTGAGATCAAAGATGATGGCGGGCGTGTCATTGCTGCCTGGCTGCTCGTCTGCGGGTGTCGTCATGGGGGCGCGTTTCTCCTGCTTGGGCTGCATCGCATCTCAAAATGAAGTGTACCACCCTACAATGCGCGCCCCGTGCTGAGCGACGCCGCTAGGGGGTCATCCAGCGCAGATAGAGGTCCACGATGCCGGTGCAGCAGGGGATGACGAGCCCCAAGAAGACGAAGAGATAGCCACGGCGCTCGCTGGGATGCACGATGATGCCGCCGAGGCGGTCACCCAGCGCGTGGCCCAGCAGCATCAGTGGCGCGGCCAGCAGCGCCAGCAATCCGACCAGGGTGGGGTTGTGCCACACATAGGCCCCCGCCGCCCCAAAGAGCGCCCCGCTGGTCACCCACACCAGCCATGTCGGCGCCCGCAGCGTCACCAGCGCCTGGGATGCCAGGATGGCACACCAAAACGGGCCGGGCGTCACCGTCAACAGCGACCACACGCCAATCGTCACCAGAAAGACGCCCGTGCGCGCTTCCAGGCGGCGCGCCAGGGCCAGCGCCATGCCGACCCACACCGCAGCCAGGGGCACGAAGAGCGGATTCGTGCGGGTGAGGTTCCATTGCAGAAAGATGCGGAAGGAATGCTCGGCGGCGGGTTCGCGCAGAAAGAGCGGGCGCAGGGCGACTGCGCGCACCGCCTCTGGCGAGAGGTTGCCAGCAAGTGGTCCCAGCCCGATGCCCGAAAAGGTCAGCACCAACAGGATGAGCAGGAAGGCTGCCGCCGGGGGAATGGGCTGATATTTCGCCAGGGCGATGCGACACGCGGCAAACCCGAGATAGAGCAAAAAGAAGGCACAGCCGATCATGCTGTGTGGCGTGGACCAATTCGTTTCATCCAGACCAAAGGTGCTGTGCCAGGTGAGGTCGAGCGCCCCC
>JACDGC010000346.1 GCA_013815535.1 Ktedonobacterales bacterium | reverse complement strand
ATGTTGCCCCTGGGCGGCCAACTGATCGTCGAAGATCTCGTCTATGCGCTGCAACTGCCACCACCCATCGCGGAGGCCGTGCTGCACCAATATGGCACCGCGCTGGCCGCACACGTCCCCGCCAACGAGACCATCGACCTGGGGCAGTTCATGCCAAACTGCCATGAGGTGGCGGCGCGCCGCAAATTGGCTATGGTGATCGAAGCACGGGTGGAAGACACCCTGGTGCGGGTGCGCGACGAACTGCGGCGCGTGGGGGGCGAGCGGCCCTTCGTCGGGGGCGTGGTGCTGACTGGCGGCGTCGCCGAGCTACCAGGCATCACCGAGGTGGCGGCGCGCATTTTCACCGCGCCCGTGCGTGTCGGCGCCCCCCACAGTCTGCATGGCGCGCCAGAAGCCGCGCTGCATCCGGCCTTCGCGACGGCGGTGGGGCTGCTGCGCTGGCGCTGTCAGACCCAGTTGGGCGCGGCTGACCCATCCGCTGCTTCAGCATGGGAGCGGCTCTGGTCGGGATTCAGTAGCTTGCTTGGTCGCTCGTGAGCGGCACATCAGCCGCGGTGGTAGCACGCCCGCCCCCGCCTGTGCTATCATTGCTGAAGTGACGTATTTCACCAATGAGGCCACCAAACATGGACGAGACCCACGACGACCCCACCTATCAAGCTGGCTATGACACCATGATGCGCCTGCATGCAGAGGCACTGCGCCGTGGCTGGCGCGTCCCCCCGCGCCGCATCGCGCAAGAGATCCTCTGGTTGGAACATTCCGCGTCGGCCCCAGCGGGCAAGACGTTGGCCATGCTCGAACGCCCCCTCTATTCCCCTGGCTGGTATCGTGGCCGTGCGGCGGCGCTGCGCGAGATTCTGCGCCGCGAACGCGCGGGCTGATCAGCGCGCGACCGTGCGCCCCTGGTTGGCCGCGCGGGCGAAATCTTGCTCGACCAACTCGGCGACGATCTTGCCCGAGAGCATCACCAGGGGCAAGCCGCCGCCAGGGTGCACGCTGCCCCCAGCGAAGTAGAGTCCCGGGATCGCGCTGCGATTGCGGGGCCGCTGGAATGGCGCGAAAAGTGAATTGGAAGAAAAGCCGTAGATGGCCCCACGTTGTGCGCCATAGCGCGCGGCCAGGTCGTCGGGGGTGATGCATTGCTCGAAAACGATGTGTTCACGCAAACCATGCAGCCCCATGCTCTCCAATTTGTCGATCACGAGGTCGCGATACGTTTCGCGCTCGGCAGCCCAACTGAACTCGTTGCTGATGTAGGGCGCATTGACCAGGACGAAGAGGTTCTCGCCGCCCGGCGGGGCCTGGGTGGGGTCGGTGCGTGAGGTGGCGCACACATAGATCGTGGGGTCGCGGGGGGCCACCAAGCGCGTAAAAATGTCGCTGAACTCTTCGCGGTAATCGTGCGCGAAAAAGATGTTGTGGTGCTGCAACTGGTCGAAGCGGCAATCCGTCCCCAGCAGCAGCACGAAGCCCGACAGCGATGGCTCCATCGCATCCAATCGGTCGAGCGTGGCACGCGGGCGAAAATCCGTGGGCACCAAGCGACGATAGGTCGTGGCGATATCGACATTCGCGATGACGGCATCGGCAGTGTGGACGGTGCCATCCACCAACTCCACGCCCGTCGCGCCCTTGCTGAGTTCACAACGAATCTGGCGCACCGGGGCGTTGGTGTGCACGGTCGCGCCAACCTTGGCCAACAGGCCCAACAGCGCTTCAGCGATTTGGTACATGCCCCCCCGTGGATACCACGCGCCAAAGCCATATTCCACATAGGGGATGATGGCATAGACAGCGGGCGTGCGAAAGGGCGAGGAACCATTGTAGGTGGCATAGCGGTCAAACAGTTGCCGCATATGCGGATCGCGGAAGTAACTGCGCACCAGGGCATCCAGCGTCATCGGGGCCAGCACACGGCCCAGGTCTTGCGGGCGGTGCAACTGATGCAAGAAGGCCTTGCCCACCCGCTTCGCTTCCAGCGGCGAATAGAGAAAAGGTTGCGCCGTCACTTCATAGACGCGCCGCCCATAGTCCAGAAAGCGGGGGAAGTTATCGGCATCGCGCTCACTGAACTCGGAGATGGCGGCCATCATGCGCTGCTCGTCGGACGAAGCATCGAAGATGATGCCGTCGGGGTAGAAATAGCGGCAAATCGGGTCGAGCGGCAGCAACTCCAGTTCCTCATCCAATGAGGCCCCGGCGGCGGCGAAGAGGTCGCGGGCGACATCGGGCATGGTCAACAACGATGGACCAGTGTCGAAGCGCCACTCGCCCTCCTCCACGAGATTCAGTTTGCCCCCGACGCGCGCGTTGCGCTCGAAGATCTGCACCTCATGTCCCTGTGCCGCCAGGCGGATGCCAGCAGCCATGCCACCCACACCCGCCCCAATGATCGCGATGCGCTTGCTCACGCCCGTTACCCCTCCGTGATGGTTCCTCCCTCCATAGTAGCACAGGAAGGCGGAAATAAGAGACGAGCGGCGCTCCGTAGCCTAATCGGGGATGGCATGGGGCGCGGCGATGGCGACGCTCTGGCTGCGCACCCGCACCAAAAAGTCATTGGCCGTCGCGTAATCGGGCAGGTCGGGCAAGGGGGAATGCGTCATGAGGGCCTCGAACTGCCGTTGCAGCGTGGTGGCCCAGTTATACGTTTCCTCGAACGACATGCGTCCGGTACGAATGGCGACCAACTCCGTCGCATGCTCTTGCGCGGTGACATCCATTTCGCCGGTGCGGGCGGCGCTCAGGCCCGAGAGCAGCAGCCGCACCAGATGCATGGTGTGGCGTGGCTGGGGCAGCTCGCCCCGGTCGCGGGCGCGCATCATCTTGCGAAACTGACTCATCACATAGCCTGTGAAGGTGGTGAAGAGCAGCTTCGAGGGGAAGGCATCGCGAATGGACCGCAGATCGCGCCCCAGGTCACTGGTGGCCATCACAGCGGGCGTATAGAGCGCTTCGAGCACAGCGGGGTTCGCCGCCAGACCCAGCCGCACGAACTTTTCGACCTCCCAATAGACCTCTTCAATCGGCGCGCCGCTGGTGGGCGACGGTCGTTGCAGTTCGATCTGCTCGAGGGGCTTATAGAGCGACCAATGGAGGGTGGCGGGGGGCAGATAGACGCCACGGATGGCATCTTCCTCGGTGTCAGCATCATCCAGGCCATAGGCGCGTGCCCCCACTCGCACACGATAGAAGACGTAATCCGTCCAGTTGACGTAGTCGGGGGCCAGCATATCCAATTCCGCTGTCATCAGGGTGCGTCGCACAATCAATTGGCGACGTGGCAACGTGAAGACAGCCCCGTCCGAAAAGCGGACGATGTAGGGTTCGTCGGTTCCCTCCAACACCTGGGTGATTTCACCGATGTAGCCAGGCTTACGCGTGGCAGCCTGGCCCTCGGCAGGGAGTTGCGTCCCTGCTCGCAGCACGACCTGCGTGCCAGGGGTAAGGCGAGTTACTTCTCGGTTCATGGATTAATCCTTCAGTTATGCATGCGCCAAATCAAGGTGCGCGGGGAGGAGAGACAGCGGTGTTCGCTTCCTGGCATGCTTGATAGTCGCTCTTTCGAACGATATCAAAAATTTCTTACGAAATAGATTACACCTCTGACAAGCACCCCAAAAATCTTATACAAACTATCATCGGCAGGTCACGTCTTTTCGGCAGGTCATCGGGCAGACAACCGAGAAACCGCGATAACCGCCGATGGCAAGACAAGGCCTCAACGGCCTTGTTGAGGGAGCATTCACCATTGAAGGAGAGGCAGCAATGAGATGATGTCGCGGCACCCGTTCCCCATGCATGCTGGGGAACGGCTGAGATTGAGACGAATGGGGGCACATCGCCGTCACGCGTCCCAGCGACGTACCCGATCGGGCTAGCCTTCGCTATCCCCATATTGCGCTTTGATCTGCTCAAGCACACTGGGATCGGCCAAGGTGGTGGTGTCCCCCGTGACACGACCCTCCGCGATGTCGCGCAACAGGCGGCGCATGATCTTCGCGCTGCGCGTTTTGGGCAACTCCGCCGTGAAGTAGATGCGCTTGGGGCGTGCCATGCCGCCGATGGCGGTGGCCACATGCTCGCGCAATTCCTGGGCCTTCGTTTCGCTGGGCGTTTCGCTGGCGCGCAGCGTCACAAAGGCGACGATGGCTTGGCCGGTGATTTCATCCGGAATGCCAATGACGGCAGCTTCGGCGACGGCGTGGTTGCTGACCAAGGCCGACTCCACCTCCATCGTGCCGATGCGGTGGCCCGACACGTTCAGCACATCATCGACGCGCCCCAGCAGCCACAGATAGCCATCTTCGTCACGCCGCGCGCCGTCGCCCGTCAGGTAGACCCCCGGATACGTCGCCCAATAGGTGCGGATGTAGCGCTCGTGGTCGCCCCAGATGGTGCGCGACATCGACGGCCACGGTTGCGTGATGACCAGGTACCCCCCCGTGTTGGTCGGCACGCTGTTGCCCGCGCCATCTACCACATCCGCGACGATGCCAGGGAAGGGGCGTGTGGCCGAGCCGGGCTTCGTCGCCGTCAACCCCGGCAACGGCGCAATCATGATTGCCCCCGTCTCGGTCTGCCACCACGTGTCAACGATGGGGCAGCGCTCCTGGCCGATAGTTTGGTAAAACCACATCCAGGCTTCGGGGTTGATCGGCTCGCCCACTGTGCCGAGCAGCCGCAGTGATGAGAGATCGCGCCCTTGGGGATATTCATCGCCCCAGCGCATGTGGGTGCGAATCTGCGTCGGCGCGGTGTAGAGGATGGTGACGCCATATTTCTCGACGATCTCCCAGACGCGGTCTTTATTGGGGTAACCGGGATTGCCTTCATACATCACGCAAGTGGCCCCATTCGCCAGGGGACCATAGACGACGTAACTGTGCCCGGTGATCCAGCCGATGTCGGCGGTGGCCCAATAGACATCACCATCTTTCAGGTCAAAGATCCACTCATGCGTGAGCGAGGCACCCACCAGATAGCCCCCCGTGGTGTGCATCTGCCCCTTGGGCTTGCCCGTCGTGCCCGATGTGTAGAGG
>JACDGC010000345.1 GCA_013815535.1 Ktedonobacterales bacterium | reverse complement strand
GCGTGGGGGTTCCGGCGCGGGGTGTCGCAGTTGGGGTGGGCGTGGGGCCACCGCCATTCGCCACTGGTGAGACCGAGAACGACTGCGATGCCATGCCAGCACCATTTTGCCAGAGCTCGAAGCCAGCTTCGACATCCAGCAGATACCAATTGTTCTGGATCGAGCCGCGCGCGACCGCATCCGTAAAGAAGTTCTTGAGATCGAAATTCACGGAAGTGGTGGGGGTGGTGTCAACATACGAGATGATATTCCAATTGGTGCCGCCACCATTGGGGGTCCCCGTCCACACGTTCCAATTCGACCCATTGATGGTCGCGGTGCCAACCTGCGAACCAAAGGGTTGGGGCGGTCCCGAATGGTTGATCCAGATCATCACCTCGGTGCCATTGGGTTGGCCGGTGGTGGTGGGGGTCTGGTTGAACCAGATGTCATAGGCGGCATCCCACGCGCCACTGGCCGTGCTGATGCTCCAACTGGAGTTCGCGCTGGCGAGGTTGCTCATCTGGATGGGCAAGTTGCTGTTGGTGGTGCAGTTGCCCCAATGGCAGCCCTTGAAGATGGAGGGATACGAGGCGGGCGCGCCATTGGTGGGCAACACATTGTTGGCCGTTGTGACGCTGAAGGCTCCCGACACATCATCCACGCCGATGCACTCTTGGCCCGTCGCCGCCGAGTTCCATTGGTTGTTTTGCACCTCGTAGGTCTTGCCGTTCACATCAACGGTGCCAGTGGGGGAGCAGGTGGGGACGGAGGCCGCCACCGCTCGCGAGGCCGTGAAAGGGCTGACGACCAACAGCAGGCCGCTCACCCCAACCACAACTCCCACCAGCGTGACAATGACCAAGATGCGTGATGACACGAAACGCGGGGTACGATGCAACATGAATCCTTTCTCCTTGCTTGAAAGTGGGACGTCAACGTTACCGCCAAACTCCTTGAATGAGCAACGTTTGGGCACCTCAGGCACACGCGAATGCAGCATGCCTGGTTGAATTTTTCACAAAAGGCTGGCGCTAACGTCGCGCATGGCTGAATGCCGCGCGACTGCAACATCATGGGCAACGCTGTGGAGCGCACAATCACCCATCGCGGCAAATGTTGCTCGCTACTCGCGGGTCCGCTGCTGACGCATGAAGGCGGCATACCATAGGCCACTGGCCTTGACGATGCGCCGTTGGGTGGGGAAATCGACATAGACGAGGCCAAATCGCTTGCTATAGCCTTCCGCCCACTCGAAATTATCCATCAGCGACCAGGCAAGGTAACCACCCACTGGCACGCCTTGGGCCTGCGCCGCCGCGAGCGCGCGAATATGCGCTTGCAGATATTCCGTACGCCGTGGATCGTCAACGGTGTCGCCGCCATCCCACACATCCGCGAAGGCCGCCCCATTTTCGGTGATGACAATCTTGGGCGAGTGGTAGTCGCGGTGGAGTTGCATCATCAGGTCGGTCAAGCCGGGCGGGTAAATCTCCCAGCCCATTTCGGTGAAATTGCCGTTTTGGTCCGAGACGACCGTGGCCGAGCTGGTGCCGACGGGGCTCGTCCCTTGGTGCAGCGGTATGAGCGCGCGCGAATAATAGTTGACCCCCAGGTAGTCGAGTGGCGTCATGATCACGGCCATGTCGCCATCTTCGATGGGGGGTGGGTTGGTGTGGAAATCGGCGAAGAGTTGCTCAGGGTAGCTCCCCCGAAAGATGGGATCAAGAAACCAACTGTTATTGAAGCGATCAACCTCTTGCACGGCCCGCAGCGTTTCCGGCGAATTATCGTGGGCATAGCTCGGATTCAGATTGAGCGCGATACCCAATTGCGCGCCCTGGGGCAGGATCGACCGCAGACGTTGCATCGCCATGCCATGCGCCAGCAGCAGGTGGTGCCCCGCCGTGAAGGCCGAGGGCATATCCTGCTTGCCCGGCGCGTGCAGGCCATTGCCATACCCCAAAAATGCTGCACACCAGGGTTCGTTGATGGTCAACCACCACGGCACCCGATCGCCCAAGCGGCGCGCGACGATCTCGGCATAGTCAGCGAAGCATGCCGCCGTCTCGCGGTTGAGCCACCCACCGCGCTCATAGAGCGCCAGCGGCAGATCCCAGTGGTGCAAGGTGAGCACCGGGGTGATGTGGTGGGCCAACAACGCATCCACCAGGCGATCATAGAAGTCGAGGCCCTTGGCATTCACCGGACCACTGCCATCGGGTTGGACGCGTGGCCAAGCCACCGAGAAACGATAAGCTCCCATGTTCATGGACGCCATCAGTTCCACGTCTTCGGGCATGCGGTGGTAGTGGTCGCACGCGACCTCGCCGCTTTCGCCTGCGAACGTCTTCCCTGGGGTCGCGGCAAACTGATCCCAGATGGAGGCCCCACGCCCATCCTCATGCACGGCGCCTTCGATTTGATATGCCGAGGTGCTGGCCCCCCAGAGAAAATCGGCGGGGAAGGCTGGATCAAACGGTGTGTCTTGCATGGCGACGCGCTCCTAATCGTGAACGGTTTTTGGGTAAGAGAGGCTAGGGCAACCAGTGCGCGGGCACCGAGACGACGCCACGCCCGCACTGGTTGGCACGCCAGATCCGCGCGACACCTTAGCCCGTGACGCTGCCAAACGACAAGCCAGCGCGCCAGTAGCGTTGCAAGAACAAGAAAATCAAGATGACAGGCACCACGGCAACAAATGCCCCCGTCACGATGAGGTTATAGAGAAGCTCATGCGAGGCTGGGTCAAAGTTCCAGGTGGCCAGCCCCAGGTTGACGGGGTAGAGGTTTGGATCGCTGAGCACGATCAAGGGCAAGAAGAAGTTATTCCAGATGGCGACGAACTGGAAGAGGAAGATCGTGATCATCCCCGGCACGAGGATGGGCAGGCTCACCGACCAAAAGATGCGGAACTCGTTGGCGCCATCCACCCGCGCTGCCGCGATGAGGTCATCCGAGACGGAAACGTTGGCATAGACGCGCGTCAAAAAGACGCCGAGAGGGCTCAGCAAAGCTGGCAACAACACGGCCCAATAGGAATTGGCGAAGCCCGCTTTGCTTTCGAGCAGATAGATGGGGATGGCCAAGGTGGTTGGTGGCACCAGCGCGGCTCCCAGCACCAGACCATAGACCAGGGCATGGCCACGGAAGCGGTACTTCGATAGGGCATAGCCCGCCATCGCTGAAACGAGCGTGCTGGCTGCACCACCCACCACCGCGTAGAGGATGGTGTTGATAATCCAGCGGCCATAGATGCCGTTTTGGTGGGTGAAGAGTTCGCCAATGTTCGTAAAGAGGTTGAAATCAGCGAACCATAAACCAAAGGACGCAAACAGATCGGTATTGTCCTTCGTGGAAGCAATGAAGAGCCAATAGAGCGGCGTCAGGAAATAGATGCTCATCGCGATCAAGAACACCAGCCCAATGAGGTTCTTGGGTGCGAAGGGCTTGTTGCCAATGAGCACTTGGGGACGATCAGTGCTCTGTCGCTCGGGTGCGACAGTTTGGATCTCGGTGGGAATGGTAGCCATGCGACAGCCCTTTCTTTGCTAGCGCTGCGAGAAGCGCATGAACACGAAGGAAAACACGAAGGTAATCAGGCCCAGGATAGCTGCGATGGCACCACCATAATAGAAGTTCGTTTGGATGATGGCGATGTTATAAGCAAAAATGTTGGGCGTGAAGGTCGGTGTGATGGCCCCCGACACGTTCTTGAGAATCTCGGGTTCATTGAAGAGCTGGAGCGTCCCGATCATCGAGAAGAGTAACCCCAGACGCAATGCCGGTGAGATCATCGGGATCTTGATACGTCGAGCGATGCCAACCTCATTCAGGCCATCAATGCGTGCGGCTTCGTATAATTCCTGGGGAATCGCCTGCATGGCAGCAAAGAAAATGAGCATGTTATAGCCAGTGAACTCCCAGGTCGCGATATTGCCGATCGACCAAAGGATGGTCGATGTTCCCAGGAAGTCGGGTGCACCAAGATGTAAATTATGTAATCCCTGAGTGATGGGGCTGATGGTTGGCGTGTAGAAGAAGCTCCACAAGATGGCCGCGACAACGCCCGGCACCGCGTAGGGAATGAAAGCAGCCAGGCGAAAGAAGCGCCGGAAGCGTATCACTGCTGAGTCCATCAAGAGGGCAATCCCCAGTGCGAGCGCCATCATAAGGGGGATCTGGACGATGCCAAACAGCAGCACGCGGCGAAAGCCATCCCAGAAATCGGGATCGGTCAATGCTTTAGCATAATTTTCAAAGCCTGCCCATACCACTTTGGGGGGCGTAAGGCCCAACCCACCTGCATGCCTTTCGGTGTAGAAACTTTGCGAAATGTCAAAAACAAACGGTACCACGAAAAATAGGACAAAGACGAGCAAGAACGGCAAAAGAAATATGTAGGGCCAGATCCATGCCCAAGAGCGGTTTGGCTTTACCGCAGGCGATGGTGTCACCCGCGCCATTGGGGGGGCTGCTACAAGATCGGTCTTGGTAGCCATCGTGCAGGTTCCTCTCGTCAGAAAATGAGTAATCCTCAGGGTGGTGCGATTCGCAGAGGGCAATAGTGAATGATACGCGATCATACACTATCGCCCGCTACGGTGGGGAGGTTAGCTCCCCGCTTTGGCAGTGATGCCCAGGCTGGTCAAGTCACTGATGACTTGGCTTTGGATGTTGGGCAGGGCACTCACCAATGAGAGGTGGTTGGTGATCGACGTGTTGAAATCATTTCCCTGGAAGTTGGTGACGGCATCGAGGTTGGGCGGGAACTTCCACCCAGCGGGGATGGTCACTTCCGAGAAAATCTTATCGACGATCTGGCCACCAGCGGTGGAACCGGCGAAGAACGGATCGGGAGTCGTGAGAGCACTTTGGCGTGCGTCGAGGTTGGAAGGATACCAACCGATCTCATTGACGCCGATCTTCAGGCTGTCGGCATTGGTCAGATACCACTGGGCAAACTCAGCAGCCTCTTTGGGGTGCTTCGAGCCCGCGACAACGGAGATACCCGAACCGCCCCAGAAGGCGGAATCATGGCTGCCAGCGGTCCACTGGGGCATCTCTGCGACGGCCCACTTGCCGCT
>JACDGC010000344.1 GCA_013815535.1 Ktedonobacterales bacterium | reverse complement strand
TGGCAGCACTGGGCCGTGATAGCCACAGGAGCGAGTGCCATCAGGTTGTGTCGTGAGGAAATGCCAGCAGTAGTCAGCAGGGCAGCGGGTGAATTGCGCAGGATCTTCGAGGGACCACGTATCGTCGTCATGCTGGACGATATAGATACGCGGGAATGAACTGCGCATAGGTGGGGCACCTTCGGGGCGCAGCGGCTCGATACGCACATCAAACATACGTTGCACGTTGGCAATGGGGGGCCAATAGTCGGGGGGCGTTTCCCCAAACTTGATTCCTGCAAAGGTGCCCACTTGGGCGTGTTCTTGGAGCCAATGGGCGGCAAGCGCGAGTGCCTGAGTGGGACCGGGGTCGATGGCGAAACACCCCATGCACATCAACTGCGTGCCTTCGTAGCCCACGGCAATGATGCCGCCGCCACAGGTACAGTCATAGTTCTTTCGCATCGTGCGATAGGGCAACTGGCGCACGGGCGCGGGCATGGTGATGGTTTTTAGGGGTATAGTGTCCATGTCCGTTCCTTTCCATAGGACGGGTGAAGGAAAAGCGCCGACGACTCTTGGCGGGGTAGCGGCGCTTTTTCCGTGGTTAAGCGGCGCGACTGAACTTGGCGATGGTGTCCTTGATCTTGGCGACCATCTTTTTGAGGGTCGATCCCTTGGCACTAAATGCCTTGGCTTGGCCCAGCAGACCAGATTCCGCCAATTTGGCGCGCATCTCCACGACCATCTTCAAGAGGTCATCGACCTTGACGGCCTTGGTATTGATGATGAACAGGTCGCTCTCGACGCCGCTCACCGCCGCGTTGATCGCCTTCGCCAGATCGGCGCGGCTGGCCCGCAAGACGCGCTCGGCCTCTTTCAGCGCGTTGTCGAACGCTTGGAGATCGTGAAACGGCGCGGCAATCGCCGCCTCGATCTTTGCCATCACACTATCGACGGTGGGCGTGCGCTTGTCCGATACCAGTTGGATGGACTCGCCGCGTTTGGGCTTGGTGGGAGCCGCATCAGCCTCGCCAGCGGGGGCCGTTGCAGCTTCCAGTTCTTCGTCAGTCAGGTCGTCAGTGGGTGCCATGTCGTGTACTCTTTCTTGGGGGCATGCCCCATGGTTTTTTTCAGCAAAAATGGTATTGGCTATCGTCGTGGCCGCGTTTACTTCATCTACAGTCACCTGACTTTCCATAGCCGCCGAGGGCGGCAAAAAGCCCCACACTGGGGGGCACGAGTTAGCCGAACAGGGGCGCGCGGATGAGGGCGTTTTCCTGTTGCACGTGGAACTGCTCGGCGACTCGTAGCACCGCATGGATGTTGTCAATGAGCAGCGCCAACAAGTCGGGGCGGTCGAGGTCGATGGCCCGATTAATGATCAGTTTGGGATGGGCCGACATATCCACCTGCACGAGGGGTGCATGGTCGTTCGCAGTGAAGACCACGGCTAAATTGTCATGACGCGCATCCGTTACCGCTACGGCAAGTTGAGAAGCCATACCTTTTTACTCCCCGATGTATTGACGTTGCTCACTAGACAGTGCCCCGCATGCTGTGCTACAATGGGAGTACCCTCACATCTCCACACAAAGAGACTCGCGGGGCTTTTCAAGACGCATCCGAATCAGTTTTCCAGACGGGGTTCGGATGCGTCTTTGCGTGTCTCTGCCCAGATGATAACACGGGTTACTCTGATTGTCAATAGTAACTGGGACTATTTCGATTGATATTCTGCAAATTGGATGATATACTACGACCGAGGGTAAACGCGGGGCATTCGGGCGTCGCGTCGTTTTTTTAGAGATGTGGGAGGCAATTCATGGCAGACAGCGGTGGTCAGAAAGAGTGGTACAGTCAACAAGAACTTGCCGAGAAGTTCAATGTTGATGTTGATGTTATCTGGAAGTACGTCGGCCCATTCAGTGCAGGAAATATGATTCGTACTATGCGCGATCCAAAGGACCGACGCCGCGTATTGGTACATCATACAGGCATTGAAGCCGTGCGTCGCGCCGTTTTAGGTGAAAGTGACGCAGCAACGGCGTAACACAAGACTCGACAACATAAGTTCTTTCTATGAAGGAGATCAGCGTGACTGATATCGTCTATACCCAGCAGCAAGTGTTTATTGCTGACTGGAATTGTACGCTCACGGTGATCTTTGCGGATGGCGGTGAGTACATTGTCATCCGCGAACTTTGTGGCGTCCTTGGTTTAGCAGGATACAGCCGACAGACCGAGCGACTACGGGACCATCCATTGCTTGTGGTCTTCGTCAAGCAGTTTGCCATCAAAACTACTAACGGGGTACGCGCGGCATGGTGTTTACACGTTGATGCACTCAACAAATGGATGGTCCTCATCAATCCCAAACGTGTGCGCCCTGAGTTCTTTCACGGATTGCTTAATTTCCAAGCAACCGTATTTGCAGCTATTGACAAAATTAGCGGGATCGCAAAGCGCAAAGCAGATGAAAAGATTACCTACATTGCTGAATACATGGGGAAGGCTGACAACATCACTTGGCAAGAGGAAGACGCAGAATGACTCAGGAAATTTGTGGGATACGCCACGAAGAAGGCAGTGGTGGGACGATTTACTTTTTTCTTGATGTGCCGATTAGGCATTTTGCCAGCAAAGGACGAATCTACTATGCGCTTAGCGACCTAGCACAGGTTTTATGACTATCCCCCACCAAAGAAATTGTCAAAATGGAAAAACACCCCGCTTATTACCAGTGCATCAAAGTGTTCAAATTTTTGAGCCATTCCGGCGAAAAGCAGCCCATCGTCTGTGTAGACATTGTTGGAATCCTAATGTGGTTCACACAGATTCATGAGCGTCGGGTTAAAGCAAGTGTTCGCTCACAGTTCGTTGCAATGGTGCAGTCTGCGATAGAAAGTGGTTATTATCGCATCCCAGACTTCCCGTAGTTTAAGGACATCATAAAAAACCGACTACACGCCAAGGATGGCATCTCTTTATTGTCCCAAATTGACTACGTATTGACAACAAGTGAATAATATGTTATATTGAGAGTGTCGAAGACAGAAAGGACGGACACCATGCAGACCGAAACGACCCTCACCCCACTCCTGCCCCCACCCGTGCAGCGCAAGAAAATCCCTGTGCGCCGCAAACTGGGCAACACTTGTTCACGTTGCGGTAAAGAGTTCCACAACTACATGGAGCGCACCATTGACGTGCAGTACCCCGCCGTGAACGGGCAAGCCGCCATCATCACCTACCGCTGCCGCGATGGCAAGAAGTGCCGCAAACACGCGGAGAAGGACTAGACCGTGAAACTCAGCACACGCCGCAATTACCTGATCCTGAGTGTCATCGTGACGATTCTTTCCTTGGAGTTCACCTTGCGCTTTCCCAATGCCCTTGGGATCTTCACAACTGCAATGTACGGAGCGTTCATCATTCTCAATGGATGGGCTTACGTTAGTGCATTGCGACGTGCAAAGGCAGGGCAATAGCCCATGTCTAACAAGAAACCATCGCGCTACTACATCGGCTATGAGGATGCAAACCTCTATGCGAAGGAATTGGCGCGCGTGCATGGTGAAGCGGACAATATCGACCCCACCGAAATCTATGCCAACATCGAAGCTGGCGAAACGCTGCCAGCCGCTATTCGGGTGGCACGCAAGATCAGCAAACAACACGATACAACCGCATTCATCTACGAGCGCCCCAACATCCATCAAGAGCCACTGAGCGACGAGTTCTACTGGGTCATAAAATGGGTGTGGGACGACGAACACGAAGACGTAGTAGCCGACGTGAGTAATGGTGAAGTCACCAGATATACGCAAACTGCCCATGCCTGACCGCCCACAGTGGCTAGACGGCTGGCTGGTCACGAAAGACGGTCAAGTGCGCCCCGTGCGCTATATGCGGTCCCAAATCACCGGACTCAGTTCCAGCCTGTATGTCGTCGCCAGCACGGGCAACCTCGAAGTCATGGGGCGCAACTTATTCAACAGCCAGGCGGCAGCAGAGAAAAAGGCAGCACTTCGCCGCCAACACCAGAAAGCAGGAACATCATGCAAGCAGTAGAAACCGTCACCGCCCCCACCCTCACCGTGAAGCAGAGCGAGTTGAAAGCCGCCATTGCCAAAGTCAGCAAAGGCGTCAGCGGACGCAGCACACTCCCCATCCTCGCCAACATCCTTCTCGATGCCGATGGCGAATATTTGAGCTTGTCAGCGACCAACCTGGAAATCGCCATCACCGTGGTCATTCCCGCTTATGTTGCCACGCCAGGGAAGATCACCATCCCCGCTGCGCTGCTGAGCAGTTTCGTTGCGGCACTCGGCCCCGGACAAGTCAGTATTGCCCCACTGCCCCAAGATGTCCCCGGCATCAGGATTCAGGGGGGCACCGCTGCGGCGAACATGCGCGGTACGGATGCATCGGAGTTCCCGCGCATCCCCTACATTGATGACGCGAAACCACTCTTTACCCTTGATGCCGTTGTTCTGCGCGGAGCTATCCACGAGACGGCCCCCTGTGCCGCCACTGACATTTCACACCCCGTCTTCACCGCGATCTGCACCCATTTGACCGATACGGGCATCGTCTTCGCCGCCTCCGACACCTACCGTTTGGCCGCGCGCCACGTCCCGCTCCCCGAAGCAGGGACGGGGGAAGAATATCTTATTCCTGCGCGCACCCTGACGACCCTGACAAGCATCTTGCCGGATGGCGAAGTCACTGCCTACGTCACCGACAAGGGCCAGCAAGTTTTCTTCGTCGCCGAGGGCATCACCGTTGTCAGCCACCTCCTAGAGGGCAAATACCCCAACTACGAAGCGATCCTCCCTGCCCACCATAGCACGCGCGTCATCGCGCCTCGCGCTGCCCTGCTCGATGCCCTACGCGCCACCAGCGTCTTCGACGGCGACGGCACGGGCACCAAGACGATCAAGATCACCGTCACTCCCGCCGAGTCGGATTTGATGCCCGGCACTCTGACACTGGATGCGAAGAATGACGAGTTCGGCGATTCCGAGGCCACGGTAGATGCCACTATTGACGGCCCCGCCATCACGGCGTTGTACAACAGTGCCTACC
>JACDGC010000343.1 GCA_013815535.1 Ktedonobacterales bacterium | reverse complement strand
CCCACCGCCCCCGAGGCGTCCATTGGGGGGGCGGGCCAATCCGAGGCGGCCCCGGTCTTTTCAGCCGACATCCAGAACATCGTCGATGCCTTCATGCAAAGCGAGCTCTCGCATTCGGCGATGCACTTTCTGGGCACGGGCGGGCCAATCACCGAGCCTGAATTGATCGAGACGTTGGTGGGGGAGTTCAGCGATGACGTGGCGGCGTTACGCCAATTGCTGGCCCAGCTTGGCGGCGGCAAGGCCCCCCTCCCCATCCTCACGGAGATGAACGAGCGCGCTCACAAGATCAAAGGGTCAGCCCACACGGCGGGGGCGCACGTCATTGGCGCGGTGGGCGAGATGATGGAAGAGTTGTTGCAATTGGTGCGGCAAAATCGCATCCCCGTCAACGATACCATCGCGCGGTGGTTCATCAGCGCCCTCGACGCGCTCGAATCCTTGCTGACGCTGCTGGCCACCACCCAAACCGATGAGGGCGACAACGACCTGCTGGCGACGTTGCATGAGGGCTATGCCATCATCTTGGCAACCATCTCGAATGTGTCGCCGAACGACACCCTCAGCATGCCCGTGCTGGAAGACATGCGGGCCGTCCCCACGGCACCGTCGCATTCGCTCAGCACACTGGGGAGCGCGCGCGTCGATGTGCGGCGGCTGGATCGCTTGCTCGAAGCCCTCAGCACGCTCTTCATCAATCATATCGAGACGGGGCGGCTGCATGAGGAGGCCATCACGGGGGAGCGCGAGATTGAACGGGCCATCGCGCGCCTGACGCAACTCTATGACCGCTTGCGCCGCGAGCGCATCCAATTGCTCGAGAACACCGCCCATGCGGCCAGCGCGCCTAGTGACGCGGCCCCCTTGCCAGCTACGGCGCGCTGGGGCATCTCGCAGCCTGGCAACGCCACCCGTGCTTCGGGCGACGCGCCGCCCGATATGGAACATTATTCTGAATTCGACCTCATCATGGCGATGTTGGGCGAGACGCTCAGCGACCTGCGCGCGATGGATCTGCAATTGCAAACCGCCTTGCACCACACTCAGCGCCAAAACGAGTATGATGAATATTTGACCGATACCCTGCAACGTGACTTGCTGGCGTTGCGCTTGGTGCCCCTGCGTGAGGTGGAGTATCGGCTGCAATTGACGTTGCGCGCCGTCGCCGCCGAAGAGCACAAAACCGTTGAACTCACGCTCGACATGGGCGAGGTCGAGATCGACAGCGACATCGTCACCGTCCTGGCGGAACCGCTCACCCAACTGGTGCGCAATGCCGTCGTCCATGGCATCGAGAGCGCAGAGGAGCGGCGCGACGCGGGCAAAGACCCGCTGGGGCACATCCATTTGCGCGCGGCCTATGCCGGGGAAGGCGTCACCATCGCCATCAGCGACGACGGGCGCGGCATCAGCCCGCAACGCATCGCGGGTTCGGCGATGGTGGTCAAGGGTCCCAATGGGCTGCCGTTGCTGACCGAGGAGCAAGCCCGGGGCATCAGCCGCGAAGACGCGTTTGCCCTGATGTTCTTACCTGACGTTTCCACCGCCATCGAGGTGCGCCCCGCCGCTGGCCGTGGCATGGGCTTGCCAACGGTGCGCCGTGCCGTCGCCGGGGTGCGCGGCACCATCACCATTGATAGCGAACCGGGCCAGGGCACGACCTTCACCTTGCACCTGCCAACGACCCTCAGCACCATTCGTTGCGTCGTGGTGGGGGCCGATGCCAACCGCTATGCCATTCCGCTGAGCGACATCGTGCGCACCACCCGCGTTGCCGCCGATGCATTCTTTGTAGGGGAAGATGGGCGCGCTCATGCGCATCTGTTGGACCTGTTGGGGGGCGAAGCGACGTTGCCTGTCGTCACCCTGGCCGACCTGCTGGACCACCGCGAGATTCCCATGCGTGGCGGTCATGCGTTGATCGTCGCCGTGGCAGGCCAGGAATATGCCGTGTTGGTTGATGACCTGGGCGACCAACGCGAGATGATGGTGCGTCGGGTGCCGCGCCATCTGAGCCGCCAGGGGGTGCGCGGCGCGGCCATCGATCCAGATGGCGCGGTGCTGTTGATTTTGGATCTGCCCCGCGTCGTGACGGAAGCCCTCGCAAGTGGGCGCTTTGGCGCGCAGAAGCCCGTCTTAGCGGGGGCTGTGCCGCTGCCCGCCCAGGGCGATTATATCTTGCTGGTGGACGATTCCCCCTCGATGCGTCAGGGGTTGCGGCAAATGCTGCAAGCGGCGGGGTTCAGCGTGCAGACGGCGCGTGATGGGTTGGACGCCATCCAGCAGATCACGCAGCAACTGCCGCGCCTGATGGTGTTGGATGTCGAGATGCCGCAAATGAATGGCTATGACGTGTTGGAGGTTTTGCGGGCGCATCCCCCCTTCAAGGGGGTGCGCGCGATCATGCTCACCTCGCGTTCCGCCGCGAAATATCGCGATTATGCCCTGCGGTTGGGCGCGCTAGATTACCTCGTTAAACCCGTCACCGGCGAACGGCTGGTGGCGGCCATCACCCATGCCGTGGCATTGACCACGAACGGCACGCATCCCCAGTGACGGAATTCCTGCTCATGGTTCGATTGAAAGGCTGCTGACTTCATGGAACAGCGAACGACGACGCGTGTCGCCGCGCGAATGCCCGCATTTCTCCGGGGGGGCGTGGGCGTCGCGACGGTGCTGGCGGGCGTGTTGGTGGTCATTTTGCTGGTGGTCATCGTGGCGCGGGCGCTGACCCCGCCCCCGGCCCCAAACGCCGCTGAAGTGACCGCCAAACAGTTTTATACCGCCATCCAACATCAGGATTATCCCAAGGCGTGGGGCATGTTGGCAAGCCAACAGCAAGCGCAACTGACGCAATTCGCGTTCATTCGCTTTGCCCAAGGGCAGGATCAAAAGTATGGCAACGTCACGGCATTTCATGAGCTGCGCTATGATGCAGACCGCAATCAGGCCCACCAGGGCGTCGTCCAGATGCAGGTGACGCGGGCGAATGGGCTGAAATACGCGGTTGGCCTCACCATCACGTTGACCGCCGACGGCACCTGGAAGATTCTTGAGGAGGACCACGCGATATGAGTGCCCCCCCCCAACGTGCGTTCCTGAGCGGGCGGCGGATTGCCTGGCTGGCTTTCGCGGGCGTCACCCTGATTGCCATCGTGGTGCTGGCGCTGCGCTTCGTGCCCGTGTTGGGGCCAACGGGCACCGCCTGGGGCTATTGTGACGACCTCACCCATGCGCGCTACATCGATCTGTATACGTCGCATTTTTCCACCACGTTGCGGGCGCAGATCAGCGCGGCCCACTTCGCCGCCGCCGAGCAACTGGCGGATCATCAGGCGGGCATCGTCGCCACGTGTGATGCCTCGCCGCTCAACGTCGTTCTGGCGGGCAATGGCGCGCAGGTGAAGGTGACCGAGCAACGCGTCCACTATGACGCGGTCGTGACGACGCTGCAACTCGGCGGCGCGGATTGGCGCATCACCGCGTTCCCCGATCCTGCCGTCGCGCCATTTGGGATCGCGCAGAGCTTTTGTGATGCTCTGGCCACTGCTGACTATGCCACCGCGTATGGATTCTTTGCCCCCAGCATCACCGCGCAACTGACGCAGGCTCGCTATGTGGGGGTCGAAGGTTTCGCGGATCAAACCGATGGCAAGGTGACAGCTTGCGCCATCACGCAACTGACGCTGGATCTGCCCAACCACACCGCTGCCACGCGTGCCCAGGTGACGCGCCAGAACGGCCCAGCGGGCGGTGCCGACGTTGCCATCACGCTGGCACAGGGTGCCACTGGAGCATGGCAGATCACGACGCTCCCGACCGCCTGACGGGCAAGGGCGGGCTCAGCGGGTCCCCTTGTGTTTGACATCGGTGATACTGGCCCATATAGTGGGGGTATCTGTCATTGTCATTCGCATATTACGAATTACGAATAAGGAACGCATCATGACGAAGCCCGCTCCCTCTGCCATGCCTCAGGCTGTGCCGCCCACGCAGCCACGCAGCAAAGAGGCCGAGAAGCTGATTCGCCGCGCACCAATGGGCTATGTGTGGAATCAACTCGGCTCGTTATGGCTCTTTGGGGCCTCGTTCCTCTTCACGCTGCTGGCCACGCGGTTGGGCAAGACGCCCTATGGTGTGCTGGCGGTCGTGCTGACGGTCTATAACACGGCGGTCTATCTGGCGGCCTTTGGGTTGGAAGACGCCAGCAGCGTCTTCGTGCCACGTGCCTTGGCCGAGGGTGGCCGGGGCGCAGCGGCGGCGGTCATCCGGCGGTTGCTGGTGGCACGCACCATCTTCGCGGCGGTGGTGGCGTTGGGCATCATCGCGGTGGTGCCTGCTGTGGCCCATCTGGCGGCCACTTTGAACGGCACTGGGCACAATCCCTTCCTCACCAATCTGGCGGGGGCTGACCGGGTGCCAGGGTTGAACGCGCTGGCGCTGCCAGTGGCGGCCTATGTCGTCGGCACTGGACTGATGAATCAGTTCACTGCCATCTTGACCTCGTTGCTGCGCACGCGGCTGACCTTCATCGTCGGCGGGTTGTCGCAGGTGGCGAACTTGGTGGCGGTGGTGCTGGTGCTGCGTGGGGGCTATGGCGTGCCGGGGCTGATCTGGGGCGTCGCGGCGTCGGCGTGGTTGGCGGCGCTGGCCTATGGGCTGCTGCTGCTGCCCTGGCTGACGCAGCGCAAAGACGCCAAGACGGTGGTGCCCTCTTTCGTCCCGGTGTTGCGTCTGGGGGGCGCGGCCTGGTTGATCAACCTCGTCAATGGCGCGCTGCTCAAACAGGTGGTCATCTCACTCTTTGGCGCGTTCCTGATCTCCTATGCGGCCATTGCCTATTTCAATCTCGCCTTCCAGTTGACCCACGCGGCGGCGTACCTCTTGATTTCAGGTTTGGGTGGCGTGGGGTTGGCGGCGATGTCGGCGGCGTATTCTGGGCAAGACCGCCCCGCCCTGGCCTTCGCGTGGCGGGCGGTCAGCAAGGTGCATATCTTGCTGTCGGTGCCGCTGCTGGTTTTCGTCTTCATCCACGCGGGCGCGATCATCAATTTCTTCTATGGCTCAGCCTACAGC
>JACDGC010000342.1 GCA_013815535.1 Ktedonobacterales bacterium | reverse complement strand
GCGCAGCACCGCCCCTGCGACCCCACGTTGCCGCGCCGTGGGGAGCGTCGCCACCCCATAAATGGTGGGTACGCGTTCCCACAGCGAAACATACGCACCACTCACAGGTTCCTCATTGAGATAGCCGAGATAATACTGGTACCAGCGCGCTTGCTGCTCATCCCAGCGTTCGCGACCGCGCACCACCAAATGATCGAGTGACGGATTGGGCTGGTGGGCGAAGCTCCAACTGCTGATGCGCTCGTAGGATTGCATCTGCGCCATGGTGGTGACGGGGGCGACACGCACATCGGCAAGAGGGTGCGCCGTGGGCGTCAGTTCGCCGATTTTGCCCATCATGCGCAGAGTTTCGCGCAGGCTGTAGCGCCGTCCGATGAGCGCGGCCTCCATCTGGGGGTCATCGCGGCCGCGGGTGATGGTCCACTGCACGGCCAGCCAGCGGTCACGGGCATAGCGGTTCACGCGCTCGATCAACTCGTCAGCCTTGCCCGCGCGCGGCTGTGCATAGCTGACCATCAATGAACCACCGCTGAGTTGATAGCGCGCGCTGCCAATCCCACGCAGCGAGGGGCCGATGTCATTCATCCGCTCTTGGCGCTGAGCCAGCACCGCCTCGGTCAAGGCCGTCAGATTCATGCTGCTCCCTTCGCGCCCCGTCTTGGTAAGCCATCCCCGTAGCATGTGCATTCCCCCATTATAACCTACGTTGCCGTTTCCTGGCCGTCTGCACCACAGCGCGTCCCTGGCTCGGAAAAGGGTGCGCGTCTTCAGCCCACCCTCGCCGTCTGATATACTGCCTATGGTCAAATAGCACGCGCCATTGCCCCGCGCGGGCATCGAGCGAACAGTGCTGTTCGCCGTCCAATGCTGGACACATCACCCTATGGTTGTTTCGCCCGTGTGGCGAGTTAGAGGAGGATCTTCCCATGACGGTTCGCGTCGGCATCAATGGCTTTGGTCGCATCGGGCGTCAATCGCTCAAGGCAATTTTAGATCGCCATCCTGGCAAGTTAGAGGTTGTCGCCATCAACGACCTCGCGGATTCCCAGACGAACGCGCATCTCTTCCGCTATGACTCCACCTATGGCCGCTACCCCGGTGACGTGAGTGTGGTGGGCAACGACCTGATGGTGGATGGCCACAAGATCACCGTCTTCTCGGAAAAAGACCCCGCGCAAATCCCGTGGGGCAGCGTCAACACGGATATTGTCATTGAATCCACAGGCTTCTTTACCGACGCGACGAAGGCCGTCGCGCACAAGCGCGATAGTGTGAAGAAGGTCATCATCTCGGCTCCCGCCAAGAATGAAGATATCACGCTGGTGTTGGGCGTCAATCACGACGCGTATGATGCCAGCAAGCACCATGTCGTCTCGAATGCCTCTTGCACCACGAATGGTCTGGCCCCCGTTGTGAAGGCCATTCACGACGCCTTTGGCATCGAATATGGCCTGATGACGACCATCCACAGCTACACCAATTCGCAAGCGTTGCTCGACGTGGTGAAGAAAGACATCCGCGAGGCCCGTGCGGCGGCACTGAATATCGTCCCCGCATCGACGGGTGCCGCGAAGGCGGTCGTGCTGGTCCTCCCCGAATTGAAGGGCAAGCTCCATGGCATCTCGATGCGCGTGCCCACGCCGACTGTTTCCATCGTTGATTTCACCTGCCTGATCAAAGCCGACCTTGGTGATGATGGCGCAGCGAAGGTGAATGCTGCCCTTCAAGCAGCTTCTGAGGGCGCGATGAAGGGCATCCTTGGTTATACCGAAGAAGAATTGGTGTCGATGGACTTCAAGGGCGACACACGCTCTTCCATTGTGGATAGCAAGCTGACGACGGTGCTGGGCGGCAAGTTCGTCAAGGTCTGTTCGTGGTATGACAACGAATGGGGCTATTCATGCCGCATCGCGGATGTGACGGCGTTCATCGGCGAACGCCTCGCGTAAGCAGTGGGGCGATGTTCCACGCGGAACGTCGCCCAGCTCTGCGAAAGGAAGGAACGATGGAAAAAGCCACCATCCGTGATGTCGATCTCGCGGGTCGGCATGTGCTCATGCGCGCCGATTTTAACGTGCCATTGGACGCCGAGGGCGGCATCACGGATGATATGCGCATTCGCGCCGCCCTGCCGACCATCCGCTACATCCTCCGTGCGGGGGCTTCGCTCGTCCTCATGTCGCACCTTGGGCGACCCAAGGGGCCGAATCCCAAAGATTCATTGCGGCCCGTCGCTGCGCGCTTGAGTGAGTTGTTGGGGCAACCGGTGCCGCTGGCCCCCGATGCCGTTGGGCCAGCGGTGACGACGCTGGTTGCGGCGTTGCAGCCCGGCCAAGTGCTCTTGTTGGAAAATCTGCGGTTTCACCCGGAAGAAGAAGCGAACGAGCCCGCCTTCGCGGCAGAGCTGGCGAAGCTCGGCGACATCTATGTAAACGATGCTTTTGGCACCGCGCATCGCGCGCATGCCTCGACCGAGGGGGTGGCGCATGATCTGCCCGCCTATGCTGGCTTCTTGATGGAGAAAGAACTGAACTTTCTGGGTGGGGCACTGGAGCATCCCCAGCGTCCGCTGGTCGCCATCACGGGTGGCGCGAAAGTCTCAGACAAGATCGCAGTGCTCGAACGGCTCATCACCTTGGCGGACGCCATCCTGATCGGCGGCGGCATGGCGAACACCTTTTTCAAAGCGGCAGGCATCGCCGTCGGGGATTCGTTGGTGGAAGATGGCAAATTAGATGAAGCGCGACGCATTCAGGAACTGGCGCTCACACGCGGCGTGCGTTTTATCCTGCCCACGGATGTCGTCATCGCGGATCGCTTCGCGGCGGATGCGCAGTCGCGGGTGATGCCGCTTGGTGCGGTGCCAGTTGGCTGGCGCATCCTGGATATTGGTCCCGCGACGGTGGCGCTTTTCGCGGAGGCCCTGGGCGATGCGCAGACGATCGTTTTCAATGGGACGCTGGGGGTCGCGGAGTTTCCGGCCTTCGCCGAGGGGACGGATGCCGTCATTAAGTTGCTAACGGAGCGTGCCCAGGCTGGCGCGACGGTCATCATTGGCGGTGGGGATAGTGCGGCGGCGGTTGAAGCCGCAGGGGCCGCCGACAAGGTCACGCATGTTTCCACTGGCGGTGGCGCATCGCTGGAGTTTCTCGAAGGCAAGACGCTGCCGGGTGTGGCAGCCCTACGCGACCGAACGGAGGCACACTGATGCGAACGCCCATTGCGGCGGCGAATTGGAAGATGAACTTTGGGCCACGCCAGGCCGAGCAGTTCATTGCGGCCATCCGTGAGCCATTGGGGGCGGTGAGCGGTGCCGAGGTGGTGCTCTTTCCTCCCTTCATCTCGCTCGATTCCGCCTATCGGGCCATACAAGGGACCGCCATCGGGCTTGGCGCGCAAAATCTGTCGGAGCACCCAGGGGGAGCCTTCACTGGTGAGACTTCGGCGATCATGGTCGCGGAGCTCTGCCGCTGGGTGATCGCTGGCCATTCCGAGCGCCGCCAATATTATGGCGAAACCGATGAACTGGTGCGCCAAAAAACGCTCGCGGCGCTGAGCGCGGATCTTTCCCCCATCGTCTGCGTCGGTGAGCGACTGGAAGACCGCGAGGCGAATCTGGCCGAACGCGTCATCACCACGCAAATCCGTGGCAGCCTGGGGGGCTTGCCTGCTGAGGCCATTGGGCGTGTGGTGGTGGCCTATGAGCCGGTGTGGGCGATTGGCACCGGGCGCGCTGCCACACGTCAAGATGCGGAAGACATCGCCCAACTCATTCGGGCGCTCGTCGGTGAGCAGTATGGACAGGGTATTGCGGACGCGCTGCGCATTCTCTATGGTGGTAGCGTCACCGCCGCGAATGTCACCGAATTCGTTGCGTCGCCGCACCTTGATGGTGCCCTGGTTGGCACCGCCAGCCTGCGTCCGGAATTCGTCGATATCGCCCGAGCCATTGCAGCGGCTAAAACGGCATAGGAAGTCATTCGATACCACGGTGTTGCACGTGAAGCATGATGGAGGAACACCATGGACCCCTATATCAAGGGCAACCAGGAATTATGGAACGAATGGGCCGACATCAATTATCATTCTGATTTCTATGATGTCGCGGGCTTCGTGGCGCACCCCATCAACTTTCCCGAAGGGGGCATCATCCGCGCGGGAGTGGGCGACGTGGCGGGAAAGTCGCTGCTACACTTGCAATGCCATTTTGGCAAAGACACGCTGCGCTTTGCCTTGCTGGGTGCGCATGTGACAGGGATTGATTTCTCGGAACAGGCGATCGGCTATGCACGTGAGTTAGCCAACCGTATGCAACTCCCCGCGACCTTCATTCAGACGGCGCTGTACGATCTGCCGCAGCACCTGACGGAGCAGTTCGATGTCGTCTTCACCTCACAAGGGGTGTTGGGATGGTTGCCAGATCTCCAGCGCTGGGGCCAGATCGTCGCGCAGTTCTTGAAGCCTGGTGGCACGTTTTTCATCCTTGAGGGGCACCCCACCATGCTCATGTTCGATGAAGAGTCGGCGGAACTGCGGTTGAAGTATAGCTATTTTCACTCGGATGACCCCATCGTCATCGAACCGCACAGCGGGAACTATGCTGACCCCACCGCGACGGTGACGCACCGTGAATATAGCTGGCAGCACAGCATGGCGGATATCGTGAACGCGTTGCTCACTCATGGCTTGCAGATCGAGTATCTGCGTGAATATCCCTTCATGGGGTGGCAGGGCTTTCCCGCGTTGGTACAACAGGACGGCGAGTGGTCGATGCCCGCAGACCAGCCCCAACTGCCGCTCTCCTTCGCCATTCGCGCACATAAGCCAGAGGTGTGACGCGATGTCATTCATGGCCGCAAAAGCGACCTTTTTGACAAGGTGTTGGCCACACTGCGCCACAGCTACTGCTGCCGCTTGGCTGCCGTGCAGAAATTGACGCGACCACGCGCCTCGTTGCCATCACCGAGGCAGCGGTGGAGGTTGGTTAGCCGTAACCACTATACATAGCAAGAGAGCGCTACGAAACAGATTCGTAGCGCTCTCTTGCCGGGGATATATCAGCTATTTCTTCGCGGGGTTGCAGAC
>JACDGC010000341.1 GCA_013815535.1 Ktedonobacterales bacterium | reverse complement strand
GTGCGGATGCTCGGGGGCCAATTGGCGTACCAACTGAAAGAAAATGCCTCCTGTGGTGCGGGGACGCTGCCCATCGCGCGTCAGCTCCCCTCCCTGCGCCGCGCGGGCGAGCGCCGTCGCGACCAACTCCTGCGCGCGCTCGACGCCCAGCACCCGCACCACTTGGACAATCTGCCAGCGGGGTCCGCCGCGCCGTTCCCCCAATTGATCGGCCAACTCGCGTGCGCGCTGCAGCAGTTCTTTGGTGGGGGCACCCGGTGGCGGTGCCGATGGTTCGCTCATCGCCCCAGTCCCTCCCCCCATACCACATACGCCTGCACCCGTGCCAGCCCTGCTAACGGGAGATCCTCCACCTCCTCGAGGCGGCGTCCTCCTTTGGTAACGTTGCAGGCAAAACAGGCGGGGATCAGGTTCGCCGCCGTACTCGGCCCTCCCAAATAGCGGGGCTGGATATGGTCGGCGGTAGCAAAGGGCGCGCAGACGCCATTGAAGAAACGAATCGCGCGTGCCCACTGCTCCAACATGATATCGGCACGCTGCCCCTTGCGCCGCGACTCCTCGCGGATGCGGTCGATGCGATAGGACTCATGCCAGAGCAACTGACGACACTGGTCACGACACGCGCTCTCACTGGCGGCCCAACGGATCGGCGCCGTGCAGACCCAACAGGGGCGCGTGGGAGCCGTCGACGAAACGACGTGCGCGCGCATGGGCTTCTTAGCCCGTTTGGCGCGCTCCTGGCGTGCCAGCAATTCCTCAGGGGTGACCCACATGACCGGCATATGGCCAGCGCTCCTTGTCCATCCATCTTGAGCCGATGCCAGCAGGCTAGGCGCTCTCTTCGCCCCGGCTCAACGTCCTATTGGTGTCGCCCCTAGTGTATGATCCCCTGCCAAGGCCACGGAAACACCCGCAATTCCTGGCGCAGGGAATCCTCCCTGCCAAAGCGTGTCATGTGTTCTCAGGCCTCCCCCAAGCCCAATAGGCAAGCACCTGGTCCACCCGTCACGCATCGCATTTGCGCTCAGCGGCTTGAACGTGGTACACTCCCGCCTATACCGTTCCCCTCTTCCCGTGGGAAGCACCTCTCAATCACCCAATGGCGCATCAACATACTGGTGAACCCTGGTCCTCACCCAATGAAGCCGTCGGCCAGCACGCCCCATCTCTAGCTATCTACACTCTTGGTAGGTGTTGGTTCTCCGTTCACGCTCAACAGAACCGCGGCGGCCGCACGAGTGATACCGCTGACCAACGTCCCCATGCACCAAGCAGAGCCCCTCCTTCAAACACGTGGATCAGTACACTAGAGAGAGGGATTCACCTCAAGCGGAGGAGCATTGGTGGCAGGTATAGGTCAACCCTCCACATGAGCGTTCTTCCCCTTGAGGGGCAAGTCGTTACCTGACCCCTTGGCAGAAGCTTACCGATTGAGACACAGCACCGTCTCATCCCCGCTCACCGCGCTATTTGACGCAGAACCGAGGCGGCCTAGCATGAGATGCGTGTACAATTTGGACATTCATCGCCACTTTTATCAAAGATAGAGCGAATTGAGCGGCTCATGGACGAAAAACACGAGTGAGGTTGTGAGGGCTTGACGCTTTGCAGAACACCGCCACGAACTGCACCAAGGCCTCGCGTTTGCAGCGCTGCTTCACTCGTCATTGCCCGTTGTCGAAATCCCGCCAGCGGGACCTGCGAGATGGATACCCAAAATGAGTATCCATCTCCTACCCAACCGCAAGACGCAGCAGATATTGCCAAAAAGATGGACACCCAAAATGAGTATCCATCTCCACCACCACGAAAGGGCCAGCAGTTATGCAACCTATCGGAGACGACAAGTTAACCGTCGCCTTGTTTGACCAGTTTCCCATTCGGCGCACCTGGCACAACGGTGAATGGTACTACTCGCTCGTAGACATTGTGGCCGCACTCGCTGCCACCCCGAGCCCGTCGAATTATTGGTCCAACTTAAAACGCCGCATGAAAGAAAAAGAGGGGTTTTCCGAGGGCTTCGCGTTTGTGGTGTCCCTTTCACTACCCGGCACGGATGGACGCAAACAACGGACCGATTGCGCTCCGCGCGAGGGCGTCTTGCGCATCATCCAATCCATTCCTTCACCAAATGCTGAGCCTTTCCGCAGATGGTTAGCACAAGTTGGTGAGATGGCCCTAGAACTGGCGGAAGAAGCTCCAAGCGAACGCACCGTGCGCGCAGAAGAACGTCTGAAGTTGCACACCTTAGATAAAGGGTTACATGAGTTGGTGGTGTTTCGGGGCATCACCACCCCCGAACAACACCAACGCTTGACTGATGCCAACTACGCGGGACTCTACAATGTCGCCACCGAAGATGAGTTGATGCAAATTCGCCGCCTCCCCTTTTCCAGCAACTTAGAAGATTTTATGGGGGTCCTCGAGTTGACCGCCAACGCATTCCAACGCACTGGCGTGGCCTCCCTCATCCATCAGCGCAACCTGCAAGGCGAAGACGTGATTGCCGCCACCGCAGAGGATGTCGGCGTGCAAATGCGGATGATGTTGGCAAAGATGGGTTTGCCGATGCCAGAAAATCTGCCCCGCCATCGTCGTCTGGCCGATGGGGAATGGATGCCAGAGGAGATGTTGGCCGCGCGATCAGGGTCAATCGATTGGGAGCAAGCATTACCCGATGATCCCGATCGCGTCATTCCCATCTACGAGGTAACCGAGGGAGATTCCAGGCCAGAGTTACGGCTCCTTGAGGAACGACATATCATCACGGATGAGGAATAGCACCGATAAAGGCACACGGCTCGCCAGCCCAGTCGTACCTGATCGGGTTGATGAACCGTGTGCCTTTATCTGGACAAAGTGGTCTACGTGATCCTCCATCTGCATCACGGTGCACCACGCTTGCCGGCAGCGAGACCATCCTTCTCCGCCCCAAGTGGGTACGTGAGAAGAACGCCGCAACCGTCTACACCGACAGAAGGCTTTGGGAATGCTGGCGCACCTTTCGGAAGCCCGCCGCCACGGCGACAGGGATAAGACTGCTGCTCACGAGTATGCCCATCAGCGTGAAGAGACAACAACAGCCGCCGCTCCGCACCACAATCATGCGCTTCTCCTCATTCCCCCTATCCCATTGATGGCCCCGCAGGTACGGTTGCCACCTTCCTCCGTCAGGCAAGATCCCTGCCAGAGCGCGCGACTGAGCTAACCGAGGCCTGTCCGGGCGATCCTGCCGATACCGATGAGTGGCATTCAGCGACTGATCTTCCTCCAACCAGCTGGGGGAAAAAGTCCCGGCGCTGATGCCATTCATCCCTTCGTGCTTCTCTCTTAGGGAGTACTGCTGCGCGTACCATGAGGGATGAATCCCATGCATGCTGGCACGGGGTTCAGCGAGAAAGCAGCCGTGAGGAAGACCTTACTATACATGAGACCGAGTCGAATACAGTTGGCCTCATGACGAAAAAAGACGACCCATCGAACGGTCATTTCCAGCAGCGAAAAACCCATGCGGACTTCGCTTGAGGCTGGGGAACTCTACGGATACCTATGCTGCGCCAAGCTGGTAGCGACATCGTGGGCAGCGTGTTGAAGACTTCCCTCGAAACCGACTGAGTCCTGCACCCAGGCATCGGTCTGCACCCCATTCAGGAGGATAGCAACAATGGCGGAAATTGGCGACCTGAGCTTAACCATGGCCCTCTTCGAAAACTTTACCATTCGCCGGACCTGGCATGAGGACCGCTGGTTTTTTAGCGTCGTGGATATCATGGCCCCCCTCTCCGGCAGCCCGAATCCGCGACGCTATTGGGCGGAACTCAAAAAACGCATGAAAGAGAAAGAAGGGCTGGATGTGTATGCCAGCACCATCCAAGCCCTCCCAATGCCGACCGCCGATGGGCGACGCCAAAAGACCGACTGCGCGGACATCGAAGGCGTGCTGCGGTTAATTCAATCCGTTCCGTCACCCAATGCCGAACCGCTGAAACGATGGTTGGCCCAGATTGGCGCGGAAACCCTCGAAGAAGCCGATGCCGATGCCTATCAACTGCGGACGCATCATCGCTTGAAACTGCATTATTTAGATACGGATCTCATGGAGTTGGTCGCCTTTCGCGGCATCATCACGCCCGAGCAGCGACAGGCCCTGCGTGATTCAAATTATGCCGGGTTGTATGGCATGGCGGGTGAACAGGAACTCATCCAGTTTCGCAAACTTCCCATGGGGGGGGATTTGGAGGAGTTCATGGGCACCGACGAGTATATCGCCAATGAATTTCAGCGGTCGCAAGCCGCGCTGGTGATCAAGCAACGGAACATTCAAGGCGAAGCGGCCATTCGCGCGGTTGCGGAAGACGTCGGCGTCCAAATCCGGCTGACCATCGAGCGCATTGGCGGCATGCTCCCCGAAGACATGCCCCGCTACCGTCGGCTCGCACGCGGAGAATGGATGACCCCCGAGCTGCTGCATAGCGTGAGCTTCAATTGGAATGCCGATGAAGACGCCCCAGAGGCGGTCGATCGCGTCATCCCGATCTATGAACTCCCGGAAGGAGCAGCCGAACTCACGCTGCTGGAGGAGCGCCATCTCATCACCGATGGGGAAGCTGCTCCGCGAGAGCGTCGTAAGGGCACATGATGAGGAGCGATGTTCGCCGGGAGCGAACATCGCTCCTCAAACGTGTTCATCACAGCACGCGAACCTGCTCCCTTGCCCATCGGGGAACAGGTTCGCGGAGTTTTCCCTTGGGAAGCGCAGCCGGATCGTCCCCCCCTTTCTCGGCGTGAGGAGTGTCAAAAACGTGCCGCTTCCTCAGTGGCGGCAGATGTCCCTTCGGTTGCTGCGGGGGGCGTCACCACCTGATTGCGGTTGCAGGACACCACATCCAAGAGACCCATCCCACGCCCGATGAGGTGCAGTTCCCGCCGCGCCCGCGAGAGCGCTACGTAGAGACGGCGGGCGTGCTGCAATTCCTCCAAGCCCATCAGCACCAATGCACCATCACTCCGCGCATCGAGGCGGATTGGTTGCGCCAGTTGCTGGCCTATGCCCTACTCGACTGGGAGGATGTCTATGCCATCCGGCACGTGGGGTTTTGGAT